>NZ_JAEMUE010000046.1:0-76653 GCF_018342435.1 Neochlamydia sp. AcF65 | reverse complement strand
ACCTAACAACTACGAGTGAAAATTGGATTTATCTATCGATGATTAGACTGATGTTAAGGCGAATTGATAAGTTAAAAGAGGGGTTTTAAGATAACCTCTTAGAACTGATTTAAAAAAAGATAAAATCCCCGGATTTTCAGCCGGTTATACAACATAACATATATTATCAGACGTTATATTTATGAAGATTTTCTTGTTACGTAGCTAGCTTCCGTTAGCTAACTAAATGAAGGACCTTTTTTCCTTTCCATTAATACCCCAAAGTAATAAAAATGATGCTTAAAGCTATTATAAATAAATAACAAGAGCCTCCCTATTAAAATAATCTAAGCAAATCTGCTCTTTCATTTGCCCTAGTTTATCGACATGAAAAGTCAATTGTAGCGTTTTTACCTTTCTTTTTATATGGCTTCGACTCACTTTTGCATAGTTTCCTCTTGAGCGGGATCAATTGGGCTAGTAATGCTATTTAAATAGCTAATAACCCATAAAGCAACACCTTTTCTTTTATATTTCAAAATCTCATAAATTTCCTGTGTTCTTGCCTCCTATGCTGAGTCGGCTTAATATTTTCTAAATGGATGCTTTTAAAGTGATACACATCAGGCCCTATTATTAACTCATCTAAAATTGTTGCTTGTACAATTTAACTGGCTCAATGGTGGTATGATCCTTAAAGAGCACGCAGCAGTGATACTCATTGTATTTAAAACAGGTCTAAATTATGTCTAATTAATAGAGCTTAATGATTAATTAATAAAAACAGCTAGGAGGCAAAAATGGGAGTTGACGTATTAAAAGGAGAAGTTCTTTATAAAATTGTTGCTCCTTCTCTTGAAGAAGAGATGGTAAAACAGAAAGCAACCTCCTTAGGAATTTCAGAGCTTAAAACTTTAGAGGAAAAAAATTTATTAATTAATAGCTTAGTCCAGGAGATTCAATCTAAAATCCTAGATTACATTAATAAAGAAGAAGTTTTTAGCAAAAACAAATATTTTAAACATTATAAATCTTCTTCCCTTTACAAGTGGTCAATGCTAGAGCAAGCTGAGAAAGCAGTGGAGGCAATTTATCCTTATGCTTCTGATGAAAATTTGGCTCTATCTGAAAAATCTTCTAAGCAACCAGCAGATAAGCCGTTAGCGATTAATTGCTTGCTCCTACTGTGCCGCGCGGTAGCGATGACTATATTGAGAGAGAGGAAATGATATTTTTCTATAAATTTATATAGGCTGTTTCCAAAATTAGTTGTTAAAAAACTAAAGGCTATTTTTAGGTTTAATAATAATAAAAGGATAAGCAGCCCGAGATGCAAAAAATTTTATATAAAAGAAACTGTAAGCTCCCTACAAACTGCATCTACCATTTTTGCCAGGAAATCTACAATCTTTGCCTTCCTGATAAAGAGTTTTTGGGTCGAATATACTGCACTCCTCTATCTTTTGATAGATGTAGGCAGCTAACCTACATACAGCTCACCTCTCATGATTAGATTAATGTACTCCTTTAACCTTCGCAGGTTCTTTCTTAAGCTGCATGACTTATGTAGACAAAGCACAGTAGCCTGCGTCCTTATTCTCAGATAATAAGTGAAGAAAAGAATACTTGATTTGTCGCCATGCTTCTCCCCTCTTTTTTTGCATCGCATAGTTTTTCCTTAATAGTTTATCACTAAACTTCCACCTAAAAATTTCTCCTTTATCTATTTATAAATTTAAGAAGAAGAATAGCGTGTAGGTGTTTTATGCTCTCCTCGTTTGCCTAAGCTCTTAGCATCTGCTTTGATTGATTCTTCACTTTTCCGTGTGCAATCTCCAGAAATTAAAGGGATTACAAAGATCAAAAAAAACTTGTTTTTAAATTTTTTTTGATAAAAATCTTAATAAAAATATTTTCTTTTAAATAAATTTCTCTTATGACAAGTTTAGGATATCTTTGGAGAGAACATGAAATCTTTCGTACGCACTATGCAATACTTTATAAGAGAAAGCAAAAAGCGCAATCCCCTACTTTTCTATCTAGCAATTCTTAATTTTGCTTTAGCAATTTTCTTATTAAGCTTAATCCCCTTAGGTTCCCCTGTAGCATCTGAGACCATCTCTTGGATAAAGCCTATTAAGTTTGCTTTTTCTTTTGGAATTTATCTGCTGACGCTTGGATGGATTTTAGTATACTTGAAAATTTCTATAAAAATGTTTTCAGCTATAAGCCGGCTAACAGCTCTGCTTATATTTATGGAAATGCTTGTGATTGTTCTGCAGAGTATACAAGGAAAAATTTATCATTTTAGCATAGAGCAACCCTTAACACTTGCTATCTGCTATGGTATGTGCTTATACCTATTTTCTCATCTATTAATTGTAGCTAACACTATTATTGCGAGTTATATTTTATATTTATTTTTTCGCCCCACTACCCTTTGCTCCCCTGCTTATTTATGGGGGATTCGCTTAGGTTTAGTGATATTTCTTTTAAGCTGTTTAGAAGGCGGTTTTATCGCTTTTCAGGATATGTACTTGAGGCAGGGGCAAGTACTAAGCGGGTGGGGCTTACCCTTAGCAGATTATACTTCTCGAGGTTATCTAATATCCTCACATTTTTTTGGCCTTCATGCTCTGCAAGCTTTACCTATTATAGGCTATACACTAAGAAATAGATCACATAGCCAACGGCTAGTATTCTCTACAGGAATTATCTATTTTATTATTTTTGGTTACCTTTTTGGCAAAGCCATTTATTAAATTTAATGGAGAAGCCGTAAAAATCTTTGCTCAAATATCTTCTTTATAGTGCTTGCTTATTCTACTTTTTTGATTGCACTTCTATCGTAAAAAACTTATCCACAAGCGAACTAGCCTAAAACCTTTGTTCTTAAGTTTAATTTATAAAACTTTCTTTTTTTAATATTATATTTGTAAAAGGCAAGGCAATTTTTTTCCATCCCTGGCTTATAGGCTAGTTAGAAGGCGCTTCTGAGCTACTCCTTATACAGTCCCCTACTCTATAAATCTCTTTTGTTAAGCAAAGAAAGATAGCTTTTAGAGGGATGGGTAGAAAGACTAAGTTTTTTAAAGCGTAGAATTGCTTGCTTAGCTTTTAATTGGAAGGAAAATCGTATGAATAGCATATACGAGAGGGAATAACGCGTAGGATGATAAAATTTTAACTTTAGAGGAAAGAAATTTCTGGCAGGCTTTTAGATACAAAAGCCTGCCACTTAGAGAAGACTCTTACTTTTTCATTCTTCTTTTAGCTTTTTTCTCAGCTTTTGCTGCTCTCTTTTCAGCTTTTTTTAAATGCTTTTTTGCACGATGAGATTCTTTTTTAGCCTTTCTTGCGCCTTTATTCACTTTATCATTGACTTTATCAGCAATATTTCTGGTTTTATCACTGACTTTATCCTTGATATCTTCATATTTATCTTGAATCTTAGCGCCAATCTTTTTTGCTTTATCTCTTATTCTGTCAGTGGTGTCTTTAGTTTTATCTTTAATATCTTCGTATTTATCTCGGGCTGTATCACCACAATCTTTGGATTTATCTCTTATCTTTTCCTTGATATCTTCATATTCATCATGGGCTTTATCACCAAAATCTTTGGATTTATCTCTTACCTTTTCCTTGCTATCTTCGTATTTATCTTGGATTTTATCTAGAGTATTATCTAGCTTTTCTCCTGGAGTAGTAGCACAAAAAGCACTTGCTGATAGAGATGTCAAGCAAATAACTCCTAAAATTTTAAGGGCAAAATTTAGTTTTTTCATAAAGACCTCCGTTAACAAGTTTAGTTCAAATTATACTAAGCAGTTAGAAGTTGTTGAATGGTAAAATTACCTTCACCAAAGATTTACCAATTTAACAAATTAGCATTATTAAAGCTAGTCGGCAATCCAAATAAAATAATTGTTAATATCATCCCATGTAAGTTTTAATTTTAAAGCAATAAATTTCACTCTTGACTCAATAAATCAGATTTCATCCATTAATACTTAAGTTTTCGCGATTTAAATTTTTGAGATGTATTTAGTAAATTCTCTGGTAATATAAAGGTTAGCAATCTAAATTAAATTGCTCTCCTTTTACGAAGGTCCGACCAATGGGTAAACTGATTAGCCAGGGAGAGTATTCTATAAAGGAGAGAAAAAATAATGAACTCTATAAATATGAATTAGGTGCAAGCTTTCAAAGAATAAAGCTTGCCTAGTTATAATCATGATCCTTAAGTTCTTGCATTATTTACCTCTTTCTGGCGGTTATCTTGAGTTTTTACTGCCTTACTTCTAGCTTTTTCCTTGGTATCCTTAATTTTATTTTTTATGTTTGCTTTAGCTTTATCCAATTTTTCTCTCCCCTTTTCTACCGCACCGTTATATTTATCTTTACCCATGTTTTTAAATTTTTTATATTTAAATTTTTCTTTGTCTAAAGCATCATTTAACTTCTTTCCTGGAGTAGCACAAAAACCGCTTGCTGATAGAAATGTAAAGCAGACAACACCTAAAGCTGTAAAAATTAAATTTAATTTTTTCATAAGGCCTCCTTTAATACATTTATTTCAAGATATCATCCATAACTTTAAAATTATTTACTGTTTGCCCTAATTTAAGCCTACAGTCGAGCCCTTAATATAATAAACTTTCAAAAACAGATCCAAACAATCTTAAAAACACACAATTATTGCCAACGAGGGTATACTTTTCAAAAAAATCGTAAGCCATCACTGGGTATGCCCGGCTTTAAACGCGATTCTGCGGGCATCTGCACTGTCAAAAATGCTCGCAAATAACTGTTTTTTCTATTTACTGCCTTTTTGATTTATATTAAGATCTTAGCATTAACGACTTAAGTAAAGCTCCCCCGTTGCCGCTTACAAAAAATCTAAATTTTAATAGCTATAGGGAGAGTTAATATAAATAGGTAGCGACTGCTGGCAATAAAGTATGAGTCTTGGGAAGAAGCAGAAATTTTAAACGGATTTTATAGAAATAAATATTTAGAAAAATAGCCAAGCACTTTTTTTTGCCCCGCTATTTCCTGAATGTCGCTTCCTAGAGAAATTATATTCTAGATAACAATGGCTCTCTAAAAAAATTATGACAAATACTTTTAAGCAAAAGCTTGTATTCTATTGTAGATACCGAGCTAAAAAATCATTGAGTCACTGTTTTGCTCTTATCGTAACGCTTACTTAGCCATATAATTAGTAGAATAGATATTCCTGCTATAATCAATTCCAAGGGATGTTCATCTAAGAAACAGAGAATACAAGACCAGTATGGGCCGAAAAAATAACCAATCGAAAGAAAAACTGTAGCCCATAAAAAAGCTCCGCTATAAGCAAAAAGAGCAAAGCTTGTATAAGTGAGTTCTGTCATCCCTGCGAGAACGCCAGTAAGATGCCTCACTCCCGGGATAAAATATCCAAATGTAAGAGTCCATTTCCCAAGATATTCATACCAATCATGCGCTTTTTTTAGACGCGCTTCATTGATACCGATCCACTTACCATACTTTTTAATAATGAAATGGCCTGCTGTTTTACCTAACATATAGCTTAAGGTAATGCCACACATAGAGCCTAGATACGCTGCCATGAGGGTAGGAATTGTATATAAATGCCCTTGATGAATCATAACTCCTGAGATAACCATAAGCGTTTCATCAGGAATCGGAAGAGCAACAATTCCAAGGGCTAGCAAGAAGAAAAGAGCCATGCTTCCATATTGTAATAGCCATAGAGAAAAGGTATCGTTTAAATATTCCATAAGTTTGCAATGGTAGTGTGTATTGTATGTGGGATACCAGCTTAGCTAAAATTAACTTTTTTACCAAAGTGTAATGCTAAATTGACCTATAAAAAGCAAAATTACGGCCTCATGGGGAGAAAAACAAATATTTTTTCCTTCTTTATATATAAGTAGAGGCTGTAAAACTTAACTTTTAAGCAATCTTAAAGAGTGAAGAGACAAATATCTTGCTTTCTTTATTATAAGTAGCTTATGAATGTAAGCTAGTTACTGCTCTTTTAAAGGAGAAACAATTTGTTACACTATAAATTTTATTTTAAATAAAAATATTATAAAGGAGTAAACCTATGCTGATAACTATTGGTATTATTATTACAGTTCTTGCTGTTGTAGCGCTCTCGTTAATAGGAATTTATAATAGACTCATAGAAACGCGCAATCAGGTGAAAAATGCGTGGGGCCAAATCGATGTCCAACTACAGCGTCGCTATGATTTAATACCCAATTTAGTAGAGACAGTAAAAGGCTATATGGAATATGAAAAGTCGACTTTAGAAGGTGTTATCGAAGCCAGGAGCCAGGCAGCTGCAATAAGAGAACAAATAAAAAAAACTGAATTACCTTCCCACCAAGCCATCAAAGAATTAATGAGTACTGAGGCCAGCCTTAAAGCAGGTCTAGGAAACATTTACGCTTTGGCAGAAAATTATCCTCAACTTAAAGCTAGCAACACTATGCATAACCTACAAGAAGAACTGAGTGCAACAGAAAATAAAGTTGCTTTTGCTAGGCAAGCTTATAACGATCAGGTATTAGCTTATAATAATATTCAGCAAAAGTTTCCCGCAGCTCTTATCGCTAAATCGTTAGGTCATCAGCCTGCTGAGCTATATGAGGCAGAGTCTGAAGAATCTAAAAAAGCTGTAAAGGTTTCTTTTTCTTCGTAGACAAGAAAAATTAAATTTACTTTAAGTTTGCCTATCTATGCTAAAAGCAAATAAAGGATGAGAATGTAGTTTTTATGGCTATAAACTTTTGGGAAGCTCAGAAAAAAGCACGTTCAAAAACAAGACTATATTTAGCTCTTTTTTTAGCGCTCACGCTTTTAATTTCCGCATTAGTTGAATATATGATGCGCAATTTAGCTAAAGATAGTTATCACCCTCCCATCCCTTTACTCGGTTCGGCCTTCTTAATTATCACTTGTGGTATCGCCTTGTTAGAATATAGCCATTATAAGGCGCAGGGAGGCGCCTATGTAGCTCGCTCCTTAGGGGCTCGACTTATAGATGGCCCCGCAAGTAATCTGAAAGAACAACAGCTGTTAAATATTGTGCAAGAAATAGCTCTAGCTTCTTCGTTGCCTGTCCCCTCTGTATACCTAGTGCCCACAGACGCAATCAATGCTTTCACAGCGGGCTTAACACCAAAAGATGCAGTCATCGCTGTTACCAAAGGATCGTTAGACAAGCTTAATCGAGAAGAACTACAAGGGGTCATTGCGCATGAATTTGGCCATATTTATAATGGAGATATAAAGATTAGTATGCGCCTTGCTGCTATGGTAATGGGCTTCTTTTATGCTTTATATATCGGAATACGAATCCTTCAATATACTTCTCACTCTAAAGAAAGAAGAAAAAAAAAGGAAAATAGTCCGGTAATTATCGCAGCACTTATTATATTTTTGGCAGGAGCTTTAACCTGGATTATGGGCTCTATTTTAAAAGCAGCGGTAAGCCGTGAGCGTGAATATTTAGCAGATGCTTGTGCTGTACAATTTACAAGGAATTCCGCGGGTATTATTCAAGCCCTTATAAAAATTGAAAAAGCAGCGGATGAAGATATGCCTTTAAAAGGAATGGCTTATTCTCACCTATATTTTAATGATAGAATCAGCTTGACCAGTCTATTCTCTACTCATCCCCCTATAAGAAAAAGAATAGTAGCCCTTGAAGGAAGAGAATATATGCCCATAGAATGGCGCCAAGATAAAATTCTATAGCATTAAAATTTATAGAAGATAAACTTTATAAAATGGCTTTTTTTTCAGAAGCTCCCCCTCTTTTAAGTAAATTCTTTCTTTTCTTGTTAATCGTGGGGCATCGTCTAAAGTAGCCAAATGCTCCCTTAAACATAGGGAAATTGGTATTCTTTAAATTTATCCCCTTCTCTCTAAACTTCCTCTACTCACAATTTTTTTTCTATCAAATAATCTACTGAAGCTTTACCCGAGCCAAAAGCAAAAACAACCAGACTCGCACACAAATAAATAAATGCAAGCTGGGTAAGAAGTTGCTCAGGTGCACTATAAGCATTTAACAAAGCATCATAATGAGCAGTGTAAAGAGCAACAAGCATTACTATGGAGAGAGCAAAAGCTGCTAATCTTGCTCCTAAGCCTAATAATAGGCAAGCTCCTCCCACTAATTCAATTAGGCTAGCAGCATAAGCATTGAAAAGAGGATAAAAGATACCTAGGCTAGCAAAAGCTTCGGCAGTACCATAGATGTTCTGAAGTTTTCCTAGCCCAGACCAAAAAAATGACCAACCAAAATATATACGTAGGGCTAGCAAAAATAACGACTGCGAAGCAGTCGCAGCTTTATTAAACTTTAAATAAAAATCTCTTAAAATTAAATTTTTCATTATTAACTCGCTGTAAAAGGTTATTTGTTTTGCCATGAATGGCGTCTTGCTGTTTGCTCAAAATAGCTAATAAAATCTGTTGCTTATAACTACTCCAAAAAAAATAATGATTTTACCGAATATCGAGATAAATTAAAGAAGATAATAGCTTTTTTATTAACTTTTGTGCCCAGCCTTTAATTTCTTCTCACTTTAATCCTACTCCCCTATAGAAAAAGGAAACCTGCAAATTAAGAGGAGACTTTTATTTCTAAGGCTAGAAAAAATTTCTTTTTCATGCTTTTCTTCCCAAAGAAACTTTAGGTTGTATCTTCCCTCGCCTATAAAACTACTGCATGCAACACCACTTTACAACACTCTCTATCCTAGAAAATTTTGTCTATAACAGGGCGCATTTCTTAAGGGGAACTTCCTCTAAAATAATCTTTTTAGAAAAAAATTGAAGTAAATTTAAAAGCCTGCTTTATTAAGACAAATTAACAGTTAAAGGCTAAATTTTTATGCGCCCCTCCAAAATCATAGATCGAATCAGCCTTGCTATAGCGATAGCAGCGCTATTTTTTAGTTTTATTCTTTTCTATCGCGAGACATTCGAGGCAAAGCAAAGTTTTGCAGCAGCTATTATGTTAGCAGCGCTTGTTTGGTTATCCTATATCATGCTACGTTGTCTATTATTAGCCTTAAAAAAGTAGGTCTAAAAAATGTTAAAGTCATTCATTAGCTGCACTTTCCTCTTGTGCAATTCTTTATCCCTATTGGCAATAGAAACTTCATGCACCTTTGACATAGCGTCGAAAACATACTTAAACATTGAGCCCACTCAGCCTCAGCAACACTTAATAGTGCATAATTATAGCTTGAAAAACATTTCTTCGGAAGTTATCTCCGATCTATTTTTGTCCGTTAATATGGATAGAGAAGAACAAAAACAGATAGGAATACAACAGCTTGAAAAAAAAGAAAGTTTGTGGGGATGGTGGCAAAAGCACCAGTTAAAGATAGCAGAAAATGAAGCTTACTCTTCTTTATTGGGGTGCAGTATAAACTTGCCGTCTAGAAAGGTGCCCTCTAATACGCGTCATTTACAAGAATTTTACTTTGATAATCAATGGCATCTTATAGACCAAGAGCGCCAATTAGGCTATCTTGCCTTAGACAATCATACGCTTGCAGGTTATGAAGAGGTGGCAGATGACCCTTTTTTAGTACTAAGAACAAAAGCTTCGGATCTTGAAAGCTCGTTTGATTTCTCAACATCAAGTAGGAATTTTGCTCATTTAGATATCTTTCCTAAAGAATTTGATGGCTTTGAACCGCAAGATGTTAAGCCGAGCATGCAATGGACAAACAAGTCATCTACTTTATATCCCCAAGAAACGCTTACTTTTTATCCTAATGGCTTTGTAGAACAAACTGTAATTTTAGCAGAACGTACTTTATCTTCTTCTATCGTGTATCTTACCTCTGCTTATCCTATCGTCCAGCTTATCAATCATACTCCTGAAGAGATTATACTTGAAAACCAGAAGAAAATTATAGCTCCTCAAAGTACATATGATTTTGAAGTCCCTATATGGACTGTAGAGATAAGAGCCAAGGACCCTACCGGAACCCTTACGCTTGTGGGGCAAAATTGTGAAAAACATCTATGGACTCTTGGATCAAATGTAGTGGACATAGGAACAAAGAAAGATGTGGGCACCACCTTGCTAACCGTCCGTTATGATTTAGAATTGAAGAAAAGTCCCAATGTTTGCATTGTCAACTCTAGCGCGCACTTTGATCATACCTCTCCTTACTTTGATTTATCTTCGCTTAGTAGCCCCACGGAAAAAATATGGTGGCAAATATCTACGGATGCCAATTTTGATTATCTTATTCCTAACTTTCAAGGCATAGAGGATTTTAAAAATAGAGTGATTGTTGATAAGCTAACTGAGACTTTTTTTAACTCCCACACAAACTACTATTTTCGTGTTAAAACTTTACAAGATAGCTGTTGGAGCGAATGGTCGACACCCTTTAAATTTACTGTGGATAAGCCTAAACCTATTGCTCATCCCCTGTTTAAAAAGACAGGTGAAAAAGAATATGAGATTAGTTGGGAACCCTCCGAATTTTCAGATACGCAATATCATATTTTTGCCTCCAATGCATTAGATTTCATCCCCTCTCTCTACACGCACCAGCAGTTTAATTGGCTGGATCATGATCAACAGTTATTTGATGAAGTCAATAATTGGATAATCTCTACATCCAAGTGTTCCATAAAAATTGGGTCCGATTATGCCTTTTATCGCATTATCGCCGAAAGAGAAGGACAATACTCTACACCTTCACCTCTTATTCGGGTGTATGATTATGAATTAACTATTCCCCGTACCGTACTTCAAATCCCAAGCTATTCATTACAAGAAGAAGCTAGAAGAATAGAGTTTCCGCCCCCCTATGTCCATCTAGCAGTGCCTTTTCATCCGCCTATTTTCAAAAGTGCAAATGCTCCTTCCCTCTATCCTAACTATTATGTCCAACCTTCTCATATAGAGCCAAGCATTTGGCTACATTTACAACCTTTTTTCTTACCTGAGAATCACCCAATTAAGCCTCGACTAGATCGTCTCTTTAGTAAGCGGGTGACTCAAAATAAAGAGACCTTGCAAAAGGCAGGATTCATGCAGCCCACTCCTATGCGTTTTAGTAAAACCATTGTAACAAGAAATAAGAATATTCCTGGTTTCATCTTTAAATTTTTTGGAGATGATCAAATGGAAATTAATGATTGGCAGCGTTGTTATGCCCGTGTCACAGGCGCTATTTCTATCCAAGAGGCGTTGAATCGGCACCATATTAATCACCTCTTTGTAGTTCCAACTAAATGGATATACCCTTTACCGGAGGCTCCCTATCCTTCAAAACAAACTAATCTACAAAGAAAAAATTTTATCGTTATAGAAAACGAAATTGATATTTACTCTGGAAAAGAAAATAATAAAATGTGGAAAAGTCCTATAATTAATCAACATACTCTTTCTTGGATTTATATCCTCCTTCAGGAGCTAGGACTTAATGACTCCCCTTATAATTTTAACATGCCTATCACTAAAGATAATAGAATTGCTTTTGTGGATACTGAACATCATCATAAATGGCCTGTACCTTTAAAAAAGCTTTGGCAGTTTTTGTCTCCCCCGAGGAGAGATTTTTGGAATCACTTATGTGAGGAAAAAAACTTATAAAAAGCTTTTTCTTCTGTATTTGCCTAAAAAATTTATGTTTTTAAAATTGTTAATTCTCTCAACTCCTCCTCAAATATCTATCTGTCTATCCTTCTGTCTTTTATGAAATAACGCGCAAAAATTACTTTCTCTTAAAAATATTTATCTGTAATAAATAAATTTATAGTCGCTATAAGAAATTTGTTTACATATTTTTTTACAAGGTTGATTTTATGAATCCTTTATCATCTCCGTGTTCAACGAGCTCATCTATCCAGCCTTCCACGCCAGAAGCTCATTCCTCCAATCTCTCACCTATTTCTTCTATTTCGGCCAGTGGACGCGATGCTATTAATCAAAAAATAATCAATTTGGTTAGAGAATTTAACGAATTAAATATGGAAAATAAAAGGTTAAATAAAAAATATTGTGATTTAGAACAGGAAAAAGAAAATTATAGATCAAAAAATGAAAAATTAGAGAATAAATATAAAACCCTTAAAATAGTAAATGATAAATATAAGACACAAAACGCCCAGTTAAGCCAAGAATGTACCACTATTAATACACTTTATCATTTGCTTTTATCCTCACCCGTTACAAATAGATTTAAAAAAGAGCATGAGACCTCCGGCGGAGACTTATTATTGCATTTTAGTAACAAAATTAGTACCTTATGCAATAGAATTGAACTAGAAGAAATTGGAAATAAAGAATTAAGCTTATCTAGCCAACAAGAAAAATTGAATATTTATATCAACACTTTCAACGAAATTAAAAAAGAGATCATCGAAAGCCTTCTTATGGACACCTTGATAGACATGAATACTAGAAACGAAAAAGAACCTATCCGCGATATAGATAGAAATGTATACATTGATAAATTTAACTTTATGTTAAAGAATTTTCGTAAAATGGGCAAACTTCTTCAAAGCTTAACGGTAAAGTTATATCCCCATGACCCCAGATTGCAAGCTTTAACGCGTTTTTATTATTGGGGCTCTGCTGAGCCTCAGGTCATCTACCTAGCTCCAGGCGATACTGAAAAAGAAATATTTGAAGCTTCAAGCTCTATTACTGAAAGGCCTATCCGTTGGAGCTTCCAAGAAGTTGATACGCCGGAAAATCTTATAAAAAAGAAAGAAAATAGCAACCACTCCTTTTCACAGCCTTTATAAGACAAAGACTTAAGTAAAAATACTTCTAGCAAATGCTTCCAAAAATAAAACCTGAATTGTTTTCGTTATCATCTAGCTTAGTAAATTACTTTTACACTGCTTTTTCCTCAGCTTTATAGTAATATCCCCATACGCCTTTGATAAGCTTGCTTAAAAGCCCATAAATAGCCACGCCCACAATCACTCCTATTCCTGCGTAGATAGCTCCTTCAGAGGTAAAGGAAATGCCTATTTTATAAGATTGCCATGTTAATTTGGCAATTTTCCAATCACCATACTCTATAAATAAAAAAGGCTTAAAATAGATAGAAGCTTGCTGCAATGCTTGAAAGCTGTCATTGAGTGTATAGTAACGTTCAAGCATATTATTCATTAAAGTACCTTGCAGCTGGAAATCCGCATCTGTGCTATTCAAGAATTTAGCAATATACTGCTGTAAAGATTTTCCTGTAACCGAAGCGGCGCTTTGCATTGCCTGCAGCTGAATTTTCAATTCTTCAACATGCCCTAATAAATTCTGTTGGTATTGTTGGATAAATAAAGGAAATTGAGAAAAAGCTAAAGCACCCATGACAGCAAACAATCGATCGATTAGACCTACTAAGCCCTTAAGCACTAATGATCCCCTGGATAATAAGGCTCTACATGGACGGTGACATCCCTGACCGCCGGCCAAGCTTTTTGAATCTCAGCACGCACATTTTGAGTAATTTGATGAGCTAACGTTACAGACATATGAGGATCGACTTCAATATCAATATTAATATGAGCATCCGGCCCATACTGTTGAATGCGTATTTTTTCTGTTTCTTTCACTCCTTTCACGCTTAAGGCAGCAAACCTTACCTTATCAAAATATTCTTTAGCAGGAATTTTATCAATGAGCTGATAAAGATTATTTTTTGCTGCATATACTCCTATACCTATCATAAAGCCTGCGATAGCTTGAGCTCCTAAATGATCAGTTAAAGCACTTAAAGCAGGATAATAACTTCCTAAAATTAAGGCCAGGGCTGCTATAGCACTCGTGATGCCATCCAAACGATAATGCAAGGCATCAGCGGCTAAAGCAGGACTGTTTTGCTTTTTAGCTGTATTTATCACCAATCGATAGCAAATTTCCAATAAAACAACAGCCAGGGCAGGAATTATCCATGCATGAGCTGTTACAGCCTGTAACTCGTTGTTATCTACAAAAAGGTGAAAAAACTGTTGAAAGAAGGCCAACAAGCCAATAAAGACTATGACTATGCCAATTTGCATTCCTACCAAAGGCTCGAAGCGCCCATGTCCAAAGGGATGGTTCTTATCTGGAGGTCGCTCAGCAAATTTTATAAAATAAATTAAAGAAATACTAAAAAAAACATCTACAAAACTTGAGATAGCATCAAGTGTTAAAGCAGAACTGCCAAAAGCCCATGCTCCCATGCTTTCAGCCCAGATAATAAGTAAACGTATATAAACCCCTCTTTTAGCAGAAAGGATAAGCTGACGATTACGCTCGCGACGAGCTATGGATACATAGGAAGGAAGTTTAACAGGATCAGGATAATGGCTCATAAACTTAAAATATAAAGAATGGAGGATAAACGATAAAGAATTATATTCCTTCTCTCTGCAATGGGATTATCAAAAGTACTTCTCGCCCCTAAAGGCGGATAAATTAGCTTACTAACGCTGATTATCGGATGAGATAATAGGCTAAAGCCTTTCAAATCATCTCCTAAGCTGTAAGCTAACTCATTAACTTTTGTTTTTCCGCGCAAGTCAATTGCATGGCAGGGCTTACTAGATTTGTAAGCATAGATTGCTCTTGGGCTGATTAGATTGTCAAGATAAAGCTTTTTATATTTACTTATTTAAGACTACTTCATCTGCTAACATGCCAGATAAATGAAGAGAGGGTATGCTGTTTATTTTTTATTTAGCCTAATTTCTGAAATGCTTTATTACAATTTACTCCCTTTACAGAAATAGTTTTAAGCGCTACTATAATATAAAGTAATATTTAATCGTAAGCCTTTAAAATGGAGCCATTTAAATGGTTAATCATGATTCCTCTCCCCCCTCTTTACTCCGAAAGAGCTTTACTATCATTTGGCGGACTTTAATCACGACTCTCTTAGCCGTTTTAATGGGTATAATTTTTTTACCCTCTATTCTTTCCACCAAGTGGGGGAATAAAGAGCTAGAAAGACTAATCAATTCCCAGATTGCAGGAAAAATAACTTTCCAACATTTAACGCTTAGCTGGTTTGGGGAGCAAACATTAACACATACTTTCCTTTTCAATAAGGAAGAGCAAAAAATTGGGTCATTAGATAGAGCTGTTGCAAAAACTCCTCTTTGGAAGCTACTTTATAATCAGGGAAAAAATGGAAATTTCGAGTTTAGTGGGCTTAATGCAGAAATTATTCAATATCCTGAAGGCCATACAAACATTCATTATGCCCTGCAAGCTAAGAATTCCCCTAACATATCCTTCAAGAAACAATCATCAGCAATTTCATTGAAAGACATGTCCCTATCTACTTCACTTGAAAAAGATAAAGATAATTATATTTATATAAGGGGACATACTGTTAGAGACCAGCAAGAGGGTTTTTTTAATCTCCAAACTTCAATAAATCATCAGAAAAACAGCTCTAAATTTGCTATTTCCCAGCCTTTCAATTCTCAGCCTATAGAAGCTATTCAATTGCACCTCGAGGCAAGAGACTTCCCCGTGGGTGTATTGGATGAAACAATAACCCTTTTAGATCCTCGCTATCGTGGCCTATTAACGGCCTTGTTAGGAGAAACATTAAACTTGCAACTTCACCAATCTAGCAATCCAGAGGGAATTGCTTTGAAGTTAGATATTAAATCACCTTGGGTGCAAGGCATGATAAGTGGCTTATTAAAAGATGATCGCATCCTTGTAAAAGAATCGGATTCTATTGAAATTAATTTACAGCCTCATTTTGTAAATCTTATTAACCAGTTCGTTTCTGAGCATCATAAATTTCAGCTCAAACACGCTACTAAAGGACATTTTAATCTAAATGCCATGGAATTGGTGGTTGCTTCTGGAAAAAAAAGTAAGAACTACATTGATGTTATCAATTCCTATATGCAAGCAAAGTTAGTAATCGATCAAGCTGATCTGTCGTTCTCACAACCAATAGGAAATATTTCTTTGAAAAAATTTAATCTGATGCTTGATGCATTAGATAAAAGCAGTAAAATCATCCTTAACATTAATAGCCAAATTCTAAGAAATCATTCTCTTACTCAGATGAATTTCAAGGGTCAGCTAAATAAGATTTTTAAGCCTAAAATTGCTAGCTTGTTAAAAAATGCAGAAATGTCATTGGATCTTAAAGGGCTTCCGCTTTTACTTGTGGAAGAGATGAGTAGTCATCGTCATTTACTTGTAGACACTTTAGGTCAGACTTTTGATGCGCAAATTAATTTTTCTTATAAAGACTTCCCTCTTCTTGCTCTTAAATTTACTTCTGACACCCTTGACATGGATACTATCTACTTAAACTTCTCACCTCATCTAACCTTAATGGAGCCTACCAGGATTAATTATCAACTTTCCTCTTCATTATTAAATAAATGGGGCCTTCATAAGTATTCTATAAAATCTCAAGGCTTGGTACCCATAGAAGTTATCCTAAAAAAAATAGAAATACCTACGCTTGATATTGAAGGATTGAGAAAAGCAACTCTTGCTGCTCAGATCAGTATCCCGCAAATTAATCTTATTAGCTTTAACAATGAAGGGCTGCTTGAAGTTACCCACGTTCAGGGAGAACTGGAAGGAAAGCTGTTAGGGAGAAGTAGAACAACTTTTACAGCTAAATTGGCTCCTGCCCCTAATAATCTGTCTTTAAAGCATTTGCTGGGTACGGAGGCTGATCTGCAATTAATTGCTGACATAGAAAATAAGCCTGCAGGAGTAATGATAGAAGAACTTAAAGCAGAAATTAACAGTTCTTTAGGGCAAGCCCAATTTAGCGGACGCTTAGAAAATTTTGAAAAACTTTTTCTTACTTCCCCTGCTACGATTAGCTACACCTTGACACCTAAGGCTCTAAAGGCTTTAAGCCTTAACACTACCTCCCTAAAGGAGCCTTCAAAAATTTATATAAGCATGGAGGTAGACAAAAAGGGCATCAACTTCCTGGACTTAACATCTTCAAATTTTAAAGGTTTTATCAAAATTGATCAGCTCAAACTGTCCGAAAATGCAGGCGCTCTTCACCATTTGTCCCTACCGTGGGAAGTTAAGGAGGTTGATAATAGCATTCACCTGCAAATCGAAGGTCTAACTAACTTATATGGTGCCCACGAGGAGGGCTCGATAAATGGCTTAATCCGCCTAAGTAACTGGGGAGAGGGAGGCCAATTAAATTTTTCTAAAATGCAGCTACAAAGCAAGCTTAAACTTGTTAACTTTCCTGTCATTCTTCTAGAAAAAATTAGTGGATATCAGGATTTGAGCATCCTTATAGGAAAATCGTTTAATATGGATGCTTTGATTGATCTCTCCAAATTTAATCAGCCAGAAGGCCATATGCAGTTAGCATGGAGTGGCAAAGGAACTAAAGGACAAGGAGATTTCAAAATTCAAGAGGGAATGATTATAGCTGAGAGCAGCTCCCCATGTACCGCTCAATTTACCTTAACTCCCGAGCGCTTTCAGATCATTCGGCAACGCATGCTAAATCCAAATAAAAGATCACCACACGTTATTTTAACCGATTCCTCCACAATTTTATTGGATATAAATTCCCTTGCCTTTCCCTTGCAGGCTAACGATCATCCTCATTGGTTAAACGCAAGTATCAATTCTCACATCTACGTGGATCATCTAAATATTGACGATAAAAGCACTCCTAGCCATGTCTGGATTAAAAACATTCAAGGAAAAGTTAAAAGCCAGCAGCTAGCCCAAAGCATTGCTTTTTCTTTGAAAGGAGAACATGGCGTGGTATCCGATCATTCCTCTCTTCCCTTTTCAGTCATGGGTCAAATGACTCATTTATTTACCCCCTCTGGTAAGTTAAACACGGATAATTTAACCATGTCGCTTAAGGCTCAATGTAAGCAGTTTCCTGTCAAAGCTTTAACTCAATTTGCAAGTGTAGGAAATCTTTTACCTCAACGCATTTCGGCCATTTTAGGCGATGAGGTAAACGCTGATGTACGTATCGAGATTGATCGTTTACATGGGCCCATCATTGCTAATTTAAATGGAAAAAGAGGAAGCATTGCTTTAGATGCAACCTTAAAAAAGGGTATTTTAACCCTTAACCAAGATTTTCACACCCAGGTAGCTCTCACCCCCGAATTAGGTAAATATATATTAGAAGATATTTTTCCTTTAACTAAAGGATTAATTGGGTCGGATAATCCTCTTAATATTAATATTAAGGCAGCAGGATTTAGCTTACCCATCAAAAACTTCGATATTAAAGCGGTTAAAGTAGGCTCTGCCTCTTTAGAACTTGGAAAAGTACGTTTTAAGAAAGAGGGGCAATTAGGTTCTATTCTAAGTCTGTTTAACACGACTAAAAGCGATAATATCTGCGTGTGGTTTACACCTTTATACATAAATATGCAGGCAGGGAAGATGCTGTTCCAGCGTATGGATATGTTAATTATGAATACATACCCTATCGCTACCTGGGGAAGTGTAAATCTGGATAAGCACCGCGTGGATATGACAATTGGCCTGACGGCTCAATCTTTAATTAACGGCTTTAACATCACCGGTTTGAAAGAAGATTACATGTTACACATCCCTTTTAAAGGCAAAATTAACCATGCTTCTATCGATACAAAAAGAGCAACAGCAAAGATTGCGGCTTTAGTAGCTGCTAATCGAGGACCTGAAGGAAGGTTAATTGGCACTGCGCTGCATATTGCTGCAGGTGGCTTAAAAGAGGAAAAAGCTCCTGCTCCTACGACTCATCCTCTTCCATGGACTACAGCAAATGGAACGCTGAGTTCGGACGAGACATTACCCCCTAATTCCAGTTCTTCTAGCCATCCTTTGCATAAGGTAGAAGAAAAAGCTTCGTCTTTGTTGCGTAATTTATTGCCCTTTTAGGTTAAAGTACCTTTAAAAAAATGTACGCAAAAATATTTATAATTTCTTTTCTCTCCCAAACCGTAATTCTTGACCACCTTTTAGAATAATAGAATTTTTGGTAAGGGGGCGCTAAGCATCTAAGAATGATTGTATGGCGTTCTCTCAAATTTATAAGGGGATATTTTAAAATTCCTCTTTTACTTTCTCAACGCCATCAATCTAATCATCGATAGATGTAATAGCTCAGACGTATAGATCTTACAAAAAGAGTCATCAATAAAATATTAAGTCCTTTTGGCATGCTAGATTTGCTATTGTAAAGCCATGAATGCAGATAACCCACATGCCCTACCATCTATTTCCGGTAAAGAGTTTAGTTCTTTTCCAGCTTCCATTCACATTTGACCTATCCAAAAACCTGTTAAACTAAACGTAAAAAATCCTGGCCATTATCCTTTCAAGGGCACTATATCCTCTAAAGTCTTTCTTGCCTGGCTTCAGCAGCCCTGTTTGATATTAGATTTGATTGGTAAGTCCTGAAGAGCCCTCAATTTGGCTGAGGCTATCTAATCGCCTCCGCCATATAGCAACTTCTGTGGGTAGCTTTTCTTTTAATTCTTCGTAGTTAAGCTTTATTGTTTGTTCGGAGGAATAAATTGTTCTTTTATCAGAAATTTGAAATTGCTGGCTCTTAACTGAAAAACTGCTCTCAGTAAAAAAACAAATTTTAGCAATTAAAGGAAATGCTTGAATGTTCATTTTCAATAAAGCATTTTTATCGATTTCTTTCAAAGCAGCGGCAGCAGACATTTTGGCATCTCGGTCGCCCTTCTCTAGAATTTGGATGAGATCATCTAGCACTCCTTTGGAGAGCTCGCCTCCCTGCTGTACCACTGTGCCTAGGGCACTGATAGCAAAACTTTTGGCACTGTAGTCGCCCTCTAGGAGAATTTGGAAGAGAGCATCTACAACCCTCTTAGTAAGCTTACATTCATACTTTGTCCCTGCTCCTAAGGTCCTGGCAATAAACATTTGCGCCTCAAAATCAACCTCCTGCTCTTGGAAAATTTGGATAAAAGAGTCTAGTGCTTTTTTAGGGAGCTTTCCTCTTCGCTGTGCCACTATTCCTAGGACGTGGGCAGCAGAACTTATGGCAGCAGAATCGCCTTTTTTAAGGATCAGGATGAGAGCATTTATCGCTTTTTTAGGAAGCTTGCTTCCTTGCCATGCCACTGCTCCTAAAACGTGGGCAGCAGAATTTATGGCGACAGAATCGTCCTCGTTGAGGATTCGGCTGAGAGCATCTAGTACTTCTTTCGGAAGCTCGCCTCCTTGATGTACCACTTTTTCTAGAACGTGGGCAGCAGAATTTATAGCGGCAGAATCGCCTTCTTTGAGAATTCGGCTGAGAGCATCTAGTGTTTCTTCAGCAAGCTCGCCTCCTTGGTGTGTCACTTTTCTTAGAGCTTCAACAGCAGACGTTTTAGTATATAAATCGCCTTTTGTGAGAATTTGGATGAGAGCATCTATCGCTTTTTTAGGAAGCTTGCCTCTTTGCTCTGCCACTACTCCTAGAACATAGGCAGCAGAACTTATGGCAGCAGAATCGCCTTGGTGAAAAATCAGGATAAGAGCATCTATAGCTTCTGCAGAAAGCTCGCCTCCATGCTCTACTACTTTTCTTAGTGCATCACTAGCCAACGTTTTAGCATATGAATCGCCTTTATGAAGAATTTGGATGAGAGCATCTATAGCTTCTGCAGAAAGCTCACCTTCATGCTTTACCACTTCTTTTAGAGCCCAGCAAGCAGACCTTTTGGCATCAGTATCGCCTTCTTTGAGGATTTGGCTGAGAGCACTCAGTAACTCCTTAGCAAGCTCGCCTTCTTGCTGCGCGACTTTTCTTAGAGCCCAACAAGCAGACATCTTGACAGCAGAGTCACCTTTTCTGAAAAGTTGAATGAGAGCACTTATCGCTTCTGTAGGAAGCTCGCCTCCATGCTCCACCACTTCCCTTAAAGCATTACTAGCAGACATTTTGGCATCACGCTCGCCATGCTTGAGAAGTTGGGTGAAAGCATTTATTGCTTCTCCAGGAAGCTCGCCTCCATGCTGTGCAATTTCTATTAGAGCCATATCAGCAAACAATTTATGATGTAAATCGCCTTCCTGGAGAATTTGGATGAGGGCATCTAGTGCTTTCTTGAGAAGCCCGCCTCCAAATTTTACATCTTTTCCTAGTCCTTCGATAGCAGACATTTTGGTATCACAATCGCCTTCTTTGAGAATTCGGCTGAGAGCATCTAGCGCTTTTTTAGAAAGCTCACCTTCATGCTGTGAAACTGCTCCTAGGACACCTGCAGCAGACCTTATGGCATCACGATCGTCTCCATGGAGAAGTTGGATGAAAACATTTATTGCTTCTTCATTAAGCTCACCTTTATGATTTACCGCTGCGCATAGAACATAGGTAGCGTAAACTTTGGCATCACGATCGTCTTCCTGGAGAAGTTGGGTGAGAGCTTTTACCGCTTCTCTAGGAAGCTTGCCTCCTTGCTCTACCTCATCTCTTAGAGTCTTAATAGCAGACATTTTTACATCATAATCGCGTTCTTGTAGAAGTTGGGTGAGAGCATCTAGTGCTTCTTCTGGAAGCCTATCTCCTTGCTGTGCCCCTGCTCTTAGAACATAGATAGCGGTATCTTTGGTATCACGATCGCCTTCTTGGAGATCTATGATGAGAGCATTTAGCGATCCCTTAGCAAGCTTGGCTCCTTCTTGTATCACTTCTCTTAAAGCCCTACTAGCAGATACTTTGGCAGCACGATCGCCCTCCTTAATAATTTGAATGAGAGCCTCTACTGCTTTCTTAGCAACCTCGCCTCCTTGTCCTGCCACTTTTTTTAAAAGATAGATAGCGTCTTTAGCACCATAATATTTAACGTGGTCCTTAACAACCCCAGCAATAAATCTCACTATTTCTGGAACTAACCTTTGTCCTGCCCTAATGAGGTTTTCCACGTTCGCTAGCGTATTTTCCGTGGCCTGTGGGTCGGATAATAATCTTTCGATAGTATAAGTTATTTTAGGATGAGTAAGAAGATTTTTATTTCTAAGCAACATTTCAAAGTTTAAGCCTGATAAGGAGAAATGTGTAATATAGTCTTTCACAAGCTCAACGAAGCCTTCGTATTGCCTTACCTGAGCAGGATTTTGGCACTCTTCAAAACAATTTGCAATTAAATTGAGCTCACTTCTGGCAGCTAGATCGCGAGGATCAGCAAAAAGATCATCAAAAAAAGATTGTAGCGGGTTTGAATCTAAATAACGTCGATTACGTGAAGTAGACAAAGAAAGATAGCCGGCAATCATGCGCATAACTAAATTATAACGAGGCTCAAACTTATAATTATGCACAAAATCCTGGCATGCTTGTCGATTTTCTCCTCGTAGATATTGATTGGCAACTTTTGAAGCGGTTAAAAATTCTTGAAAAGTTAAGTGAATAAAGTACCCTTTTTCTTCTGGAATGCGAAGCAGCCCACAATCTATAAGCTCGTTGGCTGTGATTTCTTTACCTCTAAAGTGATCAATTTCTTCCTCCTCCAAATAAAGGGTATTTGTTTTCATGGCAAAATTAGCCATTTCTTCAAAAGCTATGGCTATTTTGGCTACTTCTTGATTATAACGCAGGTTTTTCTCTGCAAGAATTTTCTCCTTGGTTTGATTGGATTTGCCTTGATCAATTCTCCTCAAAAGAAACCATTTATACATCCAATTAACAATCCGTTCGTAAATAGCCGTCATCGTAATGGATTGAGTAGAATCAAAAACCTCTGGATCTTCGTTAAAGAGGCAGCAAAGAAGAGTCAAGTTGATGGGAATTTGCGCAAGACTTAAGACCTGGGGAGAGCTTTGAAATAAGTGGTAAAGTTTTTGTTTTTTATCTTCTGATTGAACTTGTTTGAAAAATCTATCGATATAACGTTCGACCCCTTCTTTATCAAAGCCTAAAAGCTCTAGCTCACAAGAACGGTTAAAAGAGCAGCTTCCAGGTCTTGAGGTAATTAGAATATGGGGAAATAACTCTTTTAGCTCCTTAAAGGCTGTAGCCAGGCTTGTATTTCCTTGAGCTTCTGCAGAAAGCTCGTCATAACCATCTAAAACAAGAAGAGTTTTTTCTCGCAAAGTGGCATCGTTTATACAAGCCTCAATTGCTTTTGAATCAATTTTGCCTGCATATTCCCTAGCAATAAGATCAGCGGGAGTATACTCTTTATCAGCAGGATATTTCTTTAAAGTAAGGTTTCTTAAAGGAATCCAAAAAAGATAAGAAAAAACGCCTTGCCAAAGCTCTTCTTTTGCCCAGCGATAGGCAATATAGTGGCATAAAGTGCTCTTACCAATTCCTGCCGCGCCTTGAATGTAAATTCTTTTAGCGTTTTCTTTTTCAAGGCTTTTGTGCTCGAAAAGCTTTTCAATTTCAATATTCTCTTTAGACTCATAGATAGTTTCAGAAGTTGGGAGGCGTTCATCTTGTATTTGCTCGGAATGTTTATCAAGTGCTTGATCACGCACTCTTCTTTCTTTGCTTTCAATGATCCCTAAGCGCACATAAATTTCTTCTAAAGGAACTTTAAATTCCCACTCTTGCTCTGCTTTGATCCTAAAAATAGAAAGGGTCTTCTGAGAAAGGTAAAGGCTTTGAAGAGAGTTAATGAAAGTTTGTGGATTTAGGGGTACTTGAGACAAAGGCTGCAATGCATGGTATTGAATAGTAGAGCTAATAAGCAGCCTTGCATTCTGCTCTAAGTGGATTTGACTAGCGTTAGCCTGGACATTAAAATGTCCAGGCGTGGCTTGCAAAGCGTTAAGACTGTGCTCACAACCATCTAACCCATCAGCGGAGCGTGGTTCTGATGGGCTGCTTACTTTGGGTGGCTTCCAAACACCCCCTCGGCTAGCACTTGAGCCGTTTTGTCAGAAGGATTTGCCACCACTGCTGAGTAAGAACGAGCTTCTTGATTCACCTGGCTCACCCTTGCTTTTCCTCCTTCTGCACCCATTACTAAGCTTTTTGCATCTTCGCCTATCTGATGATGTTCATCTATAGCGCTCCCTTCCCGGGTTGTTTCCAAAGGTTCAGGAGGCTGCAGAGGGGCTGGAGCGGAAATAACGGAAACTGAACCTTCTAGCTGTTCTTCCTCATCGGCATCTCGCAACGGGCTCAGCAGATTTTGTCCCCATAAATACCCCTTTTGCTCTAATCTAGAAGCGCAAACCAGGCCGATTAATTTAGCACTAATCGATAAATAAAGCTCTTTCTCCTGTTCAAAATAACGCGTTTTTTCTTCTTCGGTAGAAAGAGCACGTAATTGTTGTATTAATTCAAGTGTTTTTCTAGGTTTTTCAGCATCTAAAATCGTAGGGTTTGATTTAATACGCTGGATAATTTTTGCTTGATCATTTAGAAGAGCTAACTCTTTCCGTTTAAAAGTGCTATAAGCATTGTCTCTTACCTGTTTAGCTTTAAGATAGGTAAATTTGGGCAAATCCTTTCCTTTTTTACCTTGGGCTAAACGTTTTATGATCCCATCATCTAATTCTGCATTGCGTCCACTAAAAATAAGGTTAAAAAGTCGCTGTCCATACTTGGCTGTATAATAAGCGATCTCTTCAGGCAAATAATTTTTATGAGTTAATTCTTTACTATGTAAAAGTTTAAAGCCTACTTGCTGGAGAGCCGAGCCTAATAAAGTTTGTTGCGAGATAGGAAGGTCTGCGGCACCGCTTTGCCCATTAACGACATGATACACAGCGGACCGACACACATAAGCTTCATTAGCAAATGTGCTAGCTAGAATTTGACGAAATTGATGCTCTGTTTGCAGCTGAGCTGTTTTTATAATGTTTTGGCGTAGTGAATCTTTTAACTTACGACAACTTTCTTCCAACATAGCGCAGTTCTTTTGCTTTTTTTCAATGATCTCTTGGATATCTGGATCATCACTGCTATCACCTAATCTTTTTAAGGCGGCCAACTCTTTATCTAATGCTTGCTTTTTTGCCTCTAATTCATCCATTAAAGGCTTTCTTTTACTCTTTAAAGCTAGGATTTGTTCATAGCAATCTGTACATTGTTCTAAATGTTCGACATAGAGTCTGTTAAGGGCCGCAATGATAATATCTTGTGCTCGTACTGGTAAAGGATCTAATTGGCTTAGCTGTTGTATTTTAGCATTAAGGGCTTTTAAATGATGGCCGCGTATGTTTTCTACCCCTTGAAAAATGGTATCATAATCCTGCTGGCAAAGTGAGATGTGAGTTCCTTGGGCCTCATTAGGCAATTCTGCCTCAAGAATTTTACCTAACCTTTTTTTAACAAGATCTTTAAATACTTGCCATTCCTCTTGCTCCAAGCTAGCATGCAGGGAGAATAAACTTGCCGCCATTTCTTGAACATGTTTTTGATATTTATATTCTTTAAATATTTTGGTAAATTCTTCTTCAGAAAAAAGCCTCTCCCCTTGAATTAAGGGATTATTTTCTTCATCGTGAAGAAATTTGGGATAGATTTCTTTATCTTTGGCTATGGTATCTGTATAAGCATTAGAATCTCGTTGGGAAGCAGAGGTCATCTTAAATAGCTCTTCCGAGATGCTATAAAAACCATTAATAATAGCGTTGGTAATGTGTCCTTCATAATCGAGCCCTTCCCTTTTAATCCTTGCTTTTGCATGCTCAAAAAAAGAGTTTTCTCCTATAAACGTGGTCAGAATAGAAGTATCAATATCGGAGGTTAATTTGCGACTGCCAGGAGCTTTAATAGCAATCTTGCACTTTTGCGACTTCTCTAATCCTGTAGGCACATGAGCTGTTTTTTGCGTGACTATAAATTCGTACCATTTCGCTGTAAAGGTATACCCATCAGTAGCTGTTCCCGCTATCCTACCTTCTATTCCTGCTGCTAGATTAAAATAAGAAGAAGGAAATATTCTTAAAATGGCTTCTCGGTAGCTGGCATAGTCGACTATATCGCGGTCTTCTATGTGGGCTTGCATCATTTGAGCAGCTTGCTCCTGAGCGCCCGCCTCTAAGCGTAAAGTTGTAACGTAGTGTTTTTTAAGGGTTTCCCAATCGGTGTCTCCTAGTTGTTGAAACCGTTGGATTGCAGAAAAATCTTGTTGAATAGACATAGACATAGTGACCTCTTTGGTTAATTTAATACTATGTTATGAAAAAAATGAGCCTCCTAATAAACTGAGAAGGGGTAATTAATTTCTTCCCATCCTTTGATTTATCCATATTCAAGGGTAGTTAAGAGTTTTAGTTTCATGCAAGTTTTTTTTAATTTGAGCATAGGTCGTAAGTATTAAAAATATTTTTATCGAAGACTTTGATGATCTAGCCACCATCCGGCAAGTTAATTTCATGGAGTATATAATTTTTGAAAAAGGGTCCTCCAACTTGTAACATATGTTTTAAATCAGAATTTAAATTAAGGATTAACCTTTCATACCTTCAGGGGTACATTTTATCAAAAGATAAACAACTCCAAGAACTCGGAAGAGCCGGCACAGGGTAGGCATCTTGGGAGGCTGCCCTAATTGATTAACAATAAAGGTAGATAATCTTTGTAATTGTTGACGCAAGTGACGGTGAGTAAAGATATAGGCCAGCAAGCAAAGACATATAATTACGGCTAAAGCTATAATCCTTTGCTCATTTTTAAATAATGCCCAATAGATTTAGTGACGAGCAGATGCCCTTGCTGCCATCTACAAACACGCCTTGAACTTAAAAAAATGAGCCATTCTTGCTCGGCGGCCCTAGACTGGAAGGTTTTATTAATCTGCTGATGGGCCAATTTTTCTTTTAACTAGGTTTAAAAAATTAAAAACCATGATTTAAACAATCATGGTTTATAAAATTTCTAGTTAGAAATAAGGGCGTCTATTAATCGTAATTTCTATCACGATTAGAACGCTGTCCTCCTCTAGAATAGGAATCTCCACCGTTGCCACGAGGGCTTCTATTATCACGGCCACCACCTGCACCTGGCTGGCGCTCTTGGGCGGGACTTAAATGAAGGTTACGCTCTAAGAAAGGCTTTTCATTAAGCTCGTGAATGCATTTTGCAGCTTCATCATCAGCTTCCATTTCTACAAATCCAAAACCTTTAGATTTGCCTGTATACTGATCTTTAATAATTTTAATGGAGACAACAGTTCCAAAAGCTTCGAAAAGAGGCTTTAAAGTCTCTTCACTTGCTTTCCAGGATAAATTGCCTACAAAAATTTTCTTCATATGGACTCCGTTTTGAAATATTATATTAGTTTTTTACTGTAATTTTTTATTTTTTAAAAGCAAGTATTTAATAAGAAGAGTTAGCATTAGGGTGGTAAGTAACCGCTCTCCTTTGCTAACTTTTACTTAAATGCTTAATTTATAAATTTTTAGATCCTTGTGGCTTACAATCGTAAGGATGTGAAAGAATATTAAAAAAATTTAGCATGAATTCTAGTAATTTAATAAAGTAAGATTATTTTATGTAATTGATAATGCTTTTATTTACCTGTATTTCTAGCTTCTATACTTTATTTAGTAACTAAATCTGCCTACATCATTTTATTCAAGCTGCGAAGTTAAAAAATTGGAAAACCATGGCTTAAAACCATGGTTTTTAGAAATCGTTTAAGATCGATAATCTTATTACTCAGATGCAAAAGATCTATCTCGATTAGAACGTTGACCACCCCGGTGATAGGAGTCCCCACCGTTGCCACGATGACTTCTACCGCCCTGAGGGCTGCCTGCGCCAGCTTGACGTTCTTGGGCGGGGCTCAAGCGCAAATTACGTTCTAAGAAAGGCTTTTCATTAAGCTCATGAATGCATTTTGCAGCTTCATCATCAGTTTCCATCTCAACAAATCCAAAACCTTTAGATTTGCCTGTATACTGATCTTTAATAATTTTGATGGAGACAACAGTTCCAAAAGCTTCGAAAAGAGGCTTTAAAGTCTCTTCACTTGCTTTCCAGGATAAGTTGCCTACAAAAATTTTCTTCATATGGACTCCATTTTGGGTTGGTTAACAACTGCAATATTTAAGTAGAAAAAGAGAGATCTAAAAGAAGTTCTTAAGCGCTAGGAAAGAATGATTTATAAGATAAAGGCTAATTGAAACGAGCCTTTAGACCTTATAAGTAAACTCTGTTGGGAAATCTTGAAAATTTGACATCTAATGAAGCCCAAACATAGTCCCAGAGAAAATTAAAAGATTTAAAATTCTCTAGTTTCATAATTTTTCTTACGACTTTAAATACTTATTAGATACTAGCTCGCCTCATTAAATTGCAGATACTCAAATTATCAGCTTTCTTTAGATTAATGTCTACTGATTTGTAAAATTATAATTTTTAGCCAAGCTGATTTTTTTATAAAAGTTTTATCAGCCTACTGAATTTTATACTTTAATTTTTGAAAATAAAGAAATCTATTCACAAAAGCTTCTGTTAAACCATTAAGGGTTTTAGTTAATAAATCGGAAAAATCTTTTTTTGGTGAAGTAATCAGCTCTTGCTTTTCCCAGGTAATTGCTTGATAAATAATTCCTTTTTCCAAAGAGACACGCTTTAGAATAACAGGTTCAAATAAGCGACATGAACAGCTAGCAGTATAGAACTGGTCGATAGAATCAACTAAAACTAGGACATGAAAGAGAGGTAAGAAAGGCTCGTTAGCTTCAGGCAGGAGTGTTGAGCTAATCCCAATTTTGGCAAGTTTTTCTTGAATATGCGCTTTAACTTCTTCTTCATTAATGTCAAAATTCTTATTTTCACCCTTCACTAGCTCTAAAATTATGTGAATATTAGGTTTTAAGTTATATAAATTATCGCTTCCCACCCACTGATTGTCTTTCCAGCTTACGATCCCTGGCAAGGTAAAAGGGAAGCCCTGACTTAAAATAGGATTTAAAGGCTTTTTAAAAGAAAGAAGAGAAGTTCTTAATGATTCAGAGGCTTGAGCAGTAGAAATAGCCGAAGGAGGATGATTGACTTCAGAAGAAAGGCTTGGTAGATCTGCATAGACCATACTAGCTTTCAACAACACCGCTAAAATAAAAGCATAAGCTATCTTTATCATAGACTTCCTTAAATATTAGTTTTTCATAGAAAAAGACAACAGATTAGAAGAGTTGTCATTATTTATTTTAAAGGATTTAAAGAAATATTCGAATTCTGCGCTAGGCTCCGCCACCGATTTAGACAATACTGATAAAACATACAGTTTATTTTTATCTAAAAAGGCATGTCCCTTAATAGTATAAGACTCATTAGTAATTAAAAATTCTACATTTTTAATGTCCTCTAGGCTTCCTTGCTGAAACTTCTCTAATCTGTTTCCTGGGTTTGATACCACCATATCATCGACAACCTTTTTCAAAACCTTTTCACCATCTCGTATTTTGTTAACGTCTAAAAAGGATATCACGCTAATCATAAAGACATGATCATTATTCTCTGAGACATACATCTCATATTGCTTAGATTCTTTAGTTTTACTATCTAAGGCTCGATCGGTAGCGTGCTGGGGTAAGGTGGGAAACTTTGAAATAAAGCTTTTGGAAGCTGGTATATAATCTATCCACCCTTCAAAGATAGGCTCGGAAACACTGCTATTTTCGTTATAGGAATTTTTCGAAGCTAAAAACATGTGGTCTACAGTATTTTTTCCATATCCATACAAAGTAAAAGCTCCTATTAAACTTACAATAATACTACCCACTAGAAAACTTTTAAACATAGACCATCCCATCCACTTGTTGTACAATTAAATTTTTTTTATAACGGATCCCTCATAATGCTACAACAAAAATTAAGAAAGGAAAAATTTTTGCTATTCTTATCAGCAAGAAATGCTCGCTAAATCTACTTTACGCCTTTAAAAATATTTCATTAGCTTTGAATGAGAAGCAGATAGATTTAAATAAATTAATTAATTGAAAAACAAGATTTTTACCTTTAATTTTAAGCTTGCTAGAAAGAATAGGCGCTTGGCTTGTATTTTAATAAATCTTACATACCGTCACGGAGGAAGAGGACGATCCATATGAAGGAAAATTTTTCTTTAATCACCCTCCTTATATTTTTACTTACAGCTTGCCAGAATGAAAAAGTGCCTATAAAACAAGAAGCTATCCTTAGATTAGCTTGCGAAGAGTCTGCTTCCAGCATGGATCCACGCTATCCAGCCAACCTGATCACTAGAAATCTTTTGCATATGCTTTATGAAGGTTTGATGAAGATAGATCATCAAGGCAAGGTTATCCCCGCGCTAGCTCTATCTGTAGAAGTATCTGCTGATTTAAAAACTTATACTTTTGCCCTCAAAGATACAAAATGGAGTGACGGTACTCCATTAACAGCAAAAGATTTTGAACAATCATGGATGAGTGTTTTACTCCCTTCTTTTCCAAGCAAAAACCTTGACTTACTCTATATAATTAAAGGGGCAAGAGCATTTAAAGAAGGAAATGGCTCTGCAGAAGCAGTAGGCATTCAAGCATTAGATGCTAAGCATCTAAGGATACAGCTAGAAAATCCTACTCCTTATTTTTTAAAGGTAGTAACCACCCATTTATATTTTCCCGTTCACTCTTCTATAAGATGCATGCAGAAAAAGGAAAATTATCCCCTAGTAACTAATGGCCCTTTTAAAGTTAAAGAATGGAAATCTTCAGCAGAAATTATTCTCGCAAAAAATTCCTGTTATTGGGATGCAAAAGTAGTTGCCCTTGACGCGGTTATCCTTTCGAGGATGAATGCAAACCATGCTTACAAAATGTTTGAAAGAGGAAAGGTAGATTACGTAGGCTCTCCTTTAAGCCATTTACCCTCACAGGCTATGCCAGCCTTAAAACACCAAGAATTATTAAAGATTAAGCCTGCAACAATTATGCATGGGCTGCAATTCAATGCCAAAAATACCTTTCTGAGCAATATCAAAATACGTAAAGCTTTTAACATGGCCCTCAATAGAAAAGTTATTGCTGCGCTAGCTACCCAAGGAGCTAACTCACCTGCCACTGGGATACTTCCACCCCTAGCAGATTGGGAAGCTATAAACTACTATCAAGACAATGATCTTCCAGCAGCTTGGCAATTATTCCAAGAAGCTTTGCAAGAAATGAAAATGGATAAAGATTCTCTTCCCCAGCTTACCTTAACTTATGCTAATACGGACACCCAACGCGCAATTGCTCAAGCTGTGCAGCAGCAGTGGAATCATGCATTTGGTTTTACCATTCAACTACAAAAGCAAGAACCTGAAGTTTTCGCCCGAACTACTGATAAAGGAGATTACCAAATTGCTCTAAATTCATGGTATGCAAGGTTTAGTGATCCTCTAAGCTTTTTAGAAAGCTTTAAAGTTTATAATCCCGCTTTTAGCCAGGAAGAACATACCAAATATTTGGGTTTATTAACTTTTTCTTCCATTGAGAATGATAAGGATCAACGTAGAAAATATTTAGAAAAAGCTGAAAGACTTCTTATGAACGCCATGCCTATCGCTCCTTTGCTTTTTGGGTCTTATACTTATGCAGAAAGCGAGAATTTAGGAGGAATAGGCCTATCAGACCTAGGAATTTTAGACATTAAATATGCCTTTTTGAAAGATATAAATGAAGGTCCCCCTTAATTTTTAAGCCCATTTATTAATTGCGTGAACAAAAGGAAAAGACTTTTCCGTCCACTCCCCCTCCATTAAAAGGAGTGGCTTCAAGATGCTTACACAAGCGATTGTTTAAAAACATAAGAGCAATGAAGCTTGCCTATCTGTTATTTTTGGTTCATTAGAGTAAAAGGCTTGCTAGGGGTTATTTCCTCAGGGCCAAAAAACTGCATAGGGCCAGGACTAATATAATCATCATTTAAGCGCCATTTGACTCTCTCTTGCTTAAAATAATTAAATATAGGGCTTGTTAACTCAACTAATGCTTTTTTAATCACCGGCTTAGCTTTGCCATGGCGTTCTTCTAAGTGAATCATAGAAACAAGAGGCACACCAGAAAGTTCCCAATTTTCTATAGGCTCATTCAATTTTTGTATGCATGCCATATAGCCAGTTGCCCCCGCCTGAATCAATAATGTGGCTAGATGACCTAAAGTATAACAATATTGGCTATCAAAATTAGAAGGTAAGCAAGCGCGACCTTCATAACCACAAAAGAGAGGCTGAGGATTAAATTTTACCACGAAAGAATCTTGGGCTAAGCGTTTAGTTAGCTCTTGGCGGACAGTTTCAATAAGAAGACGTTCGGTATCAATTTTAGTTACTTGTACATTGCCATGAGGGTCACGATCCAACAATAGCTGCATTTGAATATCTTCGGGTAAAGTTTGTAAGCTTTGCTGGGCTTTTAAAGAAAGAAAAGATTTAATATAATTAATTTTTTCTTGATTAGGTATTAAAGCTTCAATTTTTTTAGCATATGTTTGCTCTGCGCTTAAAAGTGCATTCAATTCTTTGATTAGGATCTTGCATTCGGGGATAAATTCAATAAGCCCTTCAGGAATCAATATGGCGCCATAGTTTTTACCTATTCTAGCCCGTTCCATTATTAAGTTCGCTATTAGGTGAGTAATATCTTGAAGAGTCCATCCTTGCGCTTCAACTTCTTCTCCAATAAGAGCCAAATTGGGGTGGGTGTTCAGGGCCACTTCCAGCACAATATGGGAAGCTGTTCGCCCCATAAGCTTGATAAAAAATGTATATTTTTCTGCCGATAAAGCATCGATAAGAATATTTCCTACAAATTCAGAATATGTTTTAGTGGCCGAATCAAATCCAAAAGAAAGTTCAATAAATTCATTCTTTAGATCTCCATCAATTGTCTTGGGTACCCCAATTACTTTAGTAGCCATTCCCTGGCTTAAAAAATACTCTGCAAGCAAAGCTGCATTGGTATTAGAGTCATCACCACCCACGATAACCAAACCATCAAGCTTTAACTCTTTTACAGTTTGGGCAGCCGCTAAAAATTGCTCGGAAGTTTCTATCTTTGTTCTACCTGCTCCAATTAAATTAAAGCCTCCTTGATTACGATAAGAAGCTAACATTTCTGCATTAATTTCTATATATTTATTTTTAATAATACCTGCTGGTCCCCCTAAAAAACCAAAGAGCTGGCTATCGACATGTAATTTTTTTAAAGAATCGAATAACCCAGAGGCAATATTATGCCCCCCGGCTGCTTGCCCTCCAGAAAACACAAAGCCTATACGCATAGGAAATTGTTTTTGAATTTGGCTCTTTACGACTTTTAAGGGAGGTTGCTGGTAAGTATGAGGAAAGAGATTAACTAGGGCTGAATCTTTCCCCACTAAATTGCCTGTAGAAACAAGAGCAAGCGAATGGAGGTCATCTAATAAAGGGGGTAACAAAGGTTGATATTCCATGCGGACTTTCTGTAAGGTGCTAGGCATAAAATCTCCTGCTCTATAGATTGCTATTTGTTTCTTCACAAGGTGGCTTTAAACCAATTGACTGTCTCAGCAATAACTGACTCTTGATCATTTTTACGGGTAAAATGATGGTCCCCTTCTGGTATTTTTATAAATTTAGAGGTTGCTCGCGCAGTTGAACGTTTATTTTCGTATAGGCTTGCATGATCTATTTTAACCACGCTATCTTTTAGTCCATGGATATGCAGCAAAGGCACATCGGCTAAGGCCTCTAAGGTAGATGCTAGATTAACATTGAAAAACTCCTCAAAAAATATGGGGCTACCTTGCTGCCCCTCAATGCTTAGCAATTGCTCACGCACCTTTGCAGGTGTATGAACATCATGGAAAATGCGCCAGGCCTCTTGCCACTGTTCGGTGTTATATAGAGGAGCCCATAAAGCAAGGCTTTTAATGTTTTTATGCGAGTGCGCTGCCATGAGAGCTATAGCCGCGCCGAAAGAGCGGCCCAGAACACCTAGACGATAAGGATCAATACGAACATGCTTTTGTAAATAGCTTAAACTTGTGCATGCATCTTTCAACAATCCTTTCACGCTCGCTTCGCAAAAATCTCCATCGCTATCCCCACAACCCCGAAAGTCTATACGAAGGGATGCTATTCCCCTCTTTGCTAATTCTTTAGCTAAAGTGACAGCGGTCCGAAAACGTCCTATCTTATTCCCTGCTAAGCCATGACACATTAAAACACCAGGAACTTTCTCTTCCTGTAAAGGAAGGTGTAAAACACCAAAGAGCTTGTATCCTTCCACTTCAAGAACGATAGCTTCTTTCTCCTCAACTCTTTCCATCGAAATCTTTCCTTTACACTTAAGTCTGTTAAAAGCTAAGCTCCAAAAGCTATGGCTTATATTTCAATTAACTAATTACAGTGCATAGCCCCTATAATAATTTCCTAGCGATATTGGCAGGCAAGATGCAGATGCATAGCCTACCTGTCTATTAGATAGCTTTAGTAAGGCCCCTAACATATTGCCTTTAATGCGTACCAAAGTAATGAAAGGTAGATATGCTTTAGAAGCTAAACCTCTTGCTTCTTCTTAAGCAATCTGATTTAATTTTAATTGCGCGCTTCAACAGCTAGTTCTTTTTCTTTTCTATTCACTTTGGCAATTAAATTGTCTTCAAATGTTTTATATATTACGTCTATAAACCGTGCTGTCAACAAAAAGTTGCAATTATGATCTCTAGCGGATCAAATGGAGAGCTAGAAGCTCTATAAATAAGCATGATAAAAAACTTTGCTGTAACTAGATTTCTTCATTTTAACTATAGATGAGGCCTTAAATCTAGCGAGCTAGAAATAGAAATTGCTTTATTATACGCTTTGAAAAAACTTAGTCTGCATAATCACCCTCTGAAGCATGCCTCTCTACTTAGTTCGAGGGGTTTTTATAAAGTACAGGGCTGCATAAGGAGTATCTCAAAAGCGTATTATTTTTTGTTGTCAATAGAGCACGCTCATCTATAGATATCAGCAAAATCCTATTTGTTCTCCGCCTTGGAAAAAATGGTGCATTAAGGGAGGATTATTCGTTAATTAATCGATTTAGTAAATCTCTGTTTAAAGGACCCGTTAAGCATATTCTTTGGGAGGCTTGTTAACGCTGTTAATACTTTTTACAGCTTAATCTACATCCAGCATGGCTTTGTAAGCCACATCTTCTTTTTTAAAATATTCAAAGCATTTTATGAGTAGTAGAAGAGGCATTTAAGAGCCGATCAAACAATTTTTTTTCAACGGCATAAATTTTTTCCACATTAGTTAGTCTATCTAATCTATTTTTTACGCATGTATCGTGGCTAAAAGTTCTTTTGTTAGTACTACCTATGCTATTTTCTTTTGTATATTCCACGCAGCCTTCCTATATTTTAACTTTTACTCACAGGAGGCAAATAAATGCCTACATACTTACGCTTCCACCAATTGCCTGACTCTTTTTTCTCTTGAGAGGTTGTAAAATGGTATTCATAGAGATTAGCCCGCATATATGTAGGAGGCTTATCAGGAAAAGGATTATTTTTCATCAATTTTACAACTTCTGGTGAATTCTCCATTAACCGATAGATAAAACGTGTAAACCAGGGATTGTGTTTAACTTCTCCATGAGCAGCAAACCAAAGCTGCCAGTCTAATCGCGGCTGATAAGGCGCTGCCTGGCGAGGAGGAATTTTAAGATCCCCAGGCTTCCATTTAAATTCATATGTTTTCCATATCCTACCATCCTCACTTCCTTCCACTTCAATTTCATAACGCTGAGTAGCTATACGTGAAAACAGGCCATATTTATTGACAAGATAAAATGGACTTATTATTGCAAAAACCCGCTCTACGGAAGGTAAAGAGCGAAAAAGCTGGACGAGTTGGAAAAAATTTAGCACGATTAAAGAGATGGCCAAGATAGAGACTAAAAGAGAAGTAGATAGTTCTCTTGGAGAATTAGAAAGCGGAAGGAACGGTTGCAACCAGGGCAAATAATTATCTTCCAAAAGTACAAAACTAAGAGCAATAGTAAGCCCATTAAAAAAAGTAAAATTACCTGTTAAGGTGAGAATCGATTGGAACAACATAAGGATAAGAAAAGTATAAGCCCTTAATTCTGGATGAGTAAAAATAAAGAAAGGTAAAATAATTTCAAATAAAAAGACAGCAAGCGTGGATAGTTGTGCAAACCATTTGGGTTGATGATGAAAGAAATAAGCTATTTTATTAGGAAGCGGCTGTGTTTCATAATGATATTGCATGGCAGATAGATTTCTCCATTCCTGGCTCCCTAATAGAAATTTTGCTATCCCTGAAGAAAACATTATACGAAAAAGAATAATCCACAATAAGAATACAGCAATAGGTAAAGGAGGCGATTGTAAAGATAAGAGGAAACCGGCAAACCCTACTTCTATCAATAAAACATCCCATTGAAAAGACAAAAAATAAAGTGAAGGAGAGACATAAGATAAATATAATAAACAAAGAATAAAGAGCATCCAGCTAACAGCAACCCCACAAAGCACTAAGCTTGCTCCTATTATTCCTACTAAGGCCACCCCCTTTAACATTTTGTCCTCCGTATTTATCCAAAATATGGAAGGTGTTCTTAAGTAGTGCGTATACGTTTTGCTCCTTCGCATCCCGTTGAAAATCTCCTGCATAGGAAGTATGCCTTTAGCGCCATATAAACCTTTCACTTGAATAAACAAGGACCAGAAAGCAAGGAAATAGCATAAGCCTAACAATTTGATAAATACCCACTGCCCTGCTATAAAAGTAGCATTTGACTCTATAAAATTTTGCATATATCAGCTTAAGGTGTTAATTATAAATTATTTATTAGTAAACTTCCTAAATAATCTGCTCTAATAAACAAGTGAATTTTTTGTTAAGTCTTTTTTATATTCTTTAATTTCTTTAAAATTTTATCTTCCTTAGCAGGCTATAGCTCTGCTATCATTCATGAAAGGAGATAATAATTTTAACTTTTCCTTCCCTAGCTAGGTCATTATCCTTATAGAATTTAGGTCTCCTCACAAAGCAGCTTGTTACAACATTTCTAGCTAGCTTTAGCGGCTGTAAATTTGTTGATGCTATTAGCTAATTTTTAAGCAATCATGCCGAATTTCGTCTTTAACCTTCACTCTTACATCCTTTAAAGAATTAAACCTTAATCCTCGTTTTTATAAAGCACAAGCATCCTCCCTCTCATCTCCAAGAGATGCTCTTTTTTTTGTGCAAGCGCTTAATTCAATAAGCTTAAGAAACATCTTTACTATAAAGAGAAAAGCAGCGTTTTTTTCCAGGCAAAAGAAAGTATACTTGAATTTTCTTTAAAAATTCTTATAACACCCCCTACGCTTATGTGCCGAGAGAGTCTAAGAATCTACGCTCGAAGTTCTCGTTAAAAACCATGTTCTTTCTGGCTCAGTTTATGGATGGAGCTGGCCCGCTACTTTTAATCCCCAAGTTTGCTCTTCTTGGATTATTAATCTATAAGAAATACTCTAAGCTTAAATGATTTTCATGTTTACATAGCCTCAAGGGATTAAAAGAGGATGAAAGCATAAAAAGCTAGCAAAACTTAACGCCTATAAATAGCTTTAACAAATCCATAGTTCTAGCAAATTACAGGAGAAGAGAGCTGAGAATCTCATAAGTGCTTTCTTTACTAAGCTCTCCTCTCCCCCTATCCATTCTCGCGTAAAGCTCCCTATATAGAAGGCAAACATTTCAGTTTCCTGCTAAAAATTGATAAGGGGCTGTATAAGTATTACGCCTCCATTGAGCCCAACCTATCATCTTTAATTCATTTGCCATGATATAAGCATGCTTTCTTATCCGTACTGGCTTAAGAAAAATTCTGTAAGCAAGCATAGCTCCACGTTTAGTTCTCTATACACTATATGGCTTAATTGATTGAGTATAATTTTTTTATTCTTTATCCAATTTGTATGTAGAGAAAACAAATTACACCTTAAGTGCTTTATCATGAGCATAATCTAACTAATAAAAAAGCTATAAGTCCTGCGAGAAGCAAGCTGCGCTGAAACAAAAGAAATCAAGCTAATATTAGAATTTAGAAATATTCCTCCATTCTTACCAATTTTATAGATGAAAGTAACATAAGTGCTGATAAGGAAAAATGGTGAAAAATTACCAAGTAAATGCATATCTTGCTAGAGCAAAATATTATTTAAACATTAAAATATGATGAAGCATTTGAGAGGAAAGCCCTTCAATACGAACGATTTTTAGGCGCGCGGTTTTTCCTTGCACAATTTGCAATGAAGTTTTAGGGATGCCTAAAGTTATGGAAAGAAGCCTAAGCAGCTCATCGTTCGCTAGCCCTTTTTCAGGGATAGCGGAAAGACGTATTCTGAGGCGATCATTTTCCCAGCCTGTAATCTCGCTCTTTTTGGCTTTTAAAACGACTTTAATAGGCAGATAGATGTGACTTGAATTATTTTTAAACATATTGAATATATTTTACTTATTATCCGTTTATATATTAATCTTAAAAGATAACCATAATGTTTCTATCATGTTGATAGATAAGGAGGTTTTTTCCCATGAATATTTTACAAAAGTATCGCATAGCTTTTATTGTGGAAAGCATTTGGTTAATTATTTTAGGAACAATAGCTATTACGGCCCCTTTCATAGCAACCTTAAGCATTGAATTGATGGTAGGGGGAATTATCCTTTTAGGAGGGAGTGCTCAGCTTTATAAATCTTTTAAAACTATACATGAACCGGGGGGAGCTTTATCGTTAGCCAGCGCAATTATCTCGATGTTAGTGGGTGCTTTCATGCTTATCTATCCTATGGCAGGTATACAAACCCTTACTCTATTAACTACCATCTTTTTTTTGGCTGAAGGCATCACTAAAATAAGGATTAGCCTTGAAATAAAAGGCACACCCAATTGGGGGTGGTTACTTTCTAGCGGAATTATTGCCCTTTTGATGGCAGGCATTATTCTCTCAGGTTGGCCTGAGACTTCTCTATGGATAATTGGGCCATTGGTAGGAATTAATATGACTTTGTTTGGATTTTCACTCTTAGCCCTTGCTATTCACATTCCTACCAATGAGTGATAAAGCCGTGCTGCTTCTATATTGAGCCGCATTAAAGCAATAAAAATTATAAAGGTGGATTTTAAAAAGAATTTAAAGAATTTTGCCTTCATGCTAGCCCCATGTGCTAGGTCAGCCTAAAATATAAATAAAAAAACTTTGTCCAGTTTTATTAAACTATTTTTAAAAAATAATTTACCCCAGCCGAGTTAAAAAAGTTTAAGAAAACGCCTTTGTTTTTTACCTTTCCATTTGCTTATCTGGCAAAAAGTAATATGATTGCTGATCGAGTAACCCTTAAAAATTTGATTTTATGCCTATTCTTCCTTTATAAATGCTAAAAGCTTCCTTCCTCTTCTAGAGCTTTTAAAAATTCTTAAACCTAATCCTGCTATTTAGCTTGCTTGCCCGTAAATACTCAGCTGCAATAAAAAAAGATTTGCCAGACTATTTAGCCATCTAATATACTCAATTTTTATCCATATCATTCTAGCTTATAGCTTAAATATGCCTGAGCTTCCAGAAGTAGAAACTATCGTACGAGAACTTATCGCGACTGGCTTAGTCGGTAAACAAATTGCAACTGTCTATGTGCAGTGGCCTAAAATAATTGATACCTCGGATGATAAGGTATTTATACATCAAATCCAAGGGCAGTCTATTAATCATTTAGAGAGACGTGGAAAGTATTTGGTATTTACTTTGTCGCAAAGTACTTTGTTCGTACACCTGCGCATGACTGGTAAATTCGAATGGCTCGCCAGCCCGCTACCTATTAAAAAGCATGAACATATACGTATAGTCTTTACGGATGGAACCATCCTACGTTATGAAGACCCCAGAAAATTTGGTCGGTGGTCTCTGTATATTGATCCCCTGGAAAAATTAAGCAGGCTTGGGTTAGAACCTCTCTCCTCTAACTTTACCTGCTCAGCATTAACTTCTATGCTGCAAAAGTATGCTTCTCAAATTAAACCCTTTCTTCTTAATCAAAAGCATATTGTAGGGCTAGGAAATATATATGTTGACGAAGCTTTATGGGAAGCTAAAATAAATCCCCAACGATTGACTAATTCTTTAACTAAAAAGGAGATAAAAGCGTTACACCGAGCCATTCAAAATGTGCTAAACAAAGGGATTAAAAACAAAGGGACAAGTTTAGGTGTAGGAATAGGTAACTACTATAGTGTTAGTGGAAAAAGAGGCGGCCATCAGCATCATTTAAATGTTTTTCGTCAGCAGGGATTAGGCTGCTCAAGATGTGGCACACTTATCATTAAAATGGTGGTAGCTCAACGAGGAACTCATCTTTGCCCCACTTGCCAAAAGAGGGAGATTTTTAATGAAATCCAGCCTTTATAAACAAGTTATTTTTGATTTAGGAGGAGTGCTTTTTTATTGGAATCCTAAAGAAGTTTCACGCCTTCTTAAAGAAAAAGATCCTGATTTTCCTCTTCATATTGAGAAAATTGTTTACACCTCAACGTGGAGTGATTTAGACGCAGGAACCCTTTCTTTAGAGGAAGCTATGCAACAGCTTAGCACTTGCTACCCCCGTCACTATATTGAGCGTTTCGTTAGCCTTTCTTTAGAAAAGCTAGTGCCTCTAGAAAAAGGAATTAGCCTTTTAAAACAAGTTCAAGCCCAAAAAAAGCAAACTTTCATTCTATCTAACATTTCAGGGGAGTTTTTTAAGAAGATATCTATATACAAAAGCCTTTTAGATAGCTTTGATGGCGCCGTCTTCTCTTACGAAATCCATACTCTTAAGCCACAAAAAAAAATTTATCAAACTCTCCTGGATAAATATTTTCTAAAGCCAGAGGAGTGCCTATTTATTGATGATTCTTTAGCAAATGTTGCAGCTGCTCAGAAGATGGGTATGGATGCAATCATCTGTCAAGAGCACCAGTATGTGCATGACGAGCTCCTAAGACTAAAAGTTATTTAAATAAAAGCTCTACCGGTTAATTGTTACCCATGTTTTGTTAAAAGCAAACTTATAATAGCCATTTTGCTAACCAAAACTAACAAAAGCTTCTAGCGTCTAGCTGCTAATGTCTCATTAGCATTATAAGGAGTAAAAAAATCTTGTGTTAAACCTTGAGTTTCGTTAATTCTTTATTTTAACAGTTACCTAGGAGTAAAAGCTATGTTACGCGTCACCCCTGTTCTTCCTGAAAAAGCTGGACCTGAGCTTAAACCATTATATGAAGCCCTACAAAAAAAGATGGGTAGAGTGATTAATATTTTCCAGAATATGGGCAACTCCCCTTTAACCTTAAAAGCTTTTCTAGCTTTAAGCGAAGCTGCAGCCCAGACTCATTTATCTGCAAAAGTTAGAGAAGAGATAGCTTTAACTATTGGCCAAGCTAATCAATGTGAGTATTGCGTATCTGCACATACTCTTTCTGCTAAAGCGCACGGTCTTGCTGAGCAAGAGATATTGCTAGCGCGCAAGGGAGAGGCTCAAGAACCTAAAACAAAAGCCATCCTTAAATTTGTTAAAATAGTAGTAGAAAAAAGAGGTAAGGTTTCCGAAGAAGATGTTGTCGCCTTAAAAAATGAAGGTATTTCCGATCAGGAACTTATAGAAATTGTGCTTAATATTGCTGTTAACATGTTTACCAATTACTTTAATAATATTATCGGCACTCAAGTCGACTTCCCACAAGCTCCGCCTCTAAACTAGATATTCAAGGGCTTTCTAATGCAGAGAAATTATATGCCTTGGAAAGCCAACTTTTATCTAGCTAAACCCTTTAAGGCTCCAAAGCATAAGTATCTTGAGTTCTGCTGATAGGCTTTGATAGGAGTAATTTGAAATTTTTTTTATCTATGGCTAATTTTGCTTATTTTAAAAATATTATATTTAAAAGTACCCATGAGGCGAATTAAAAGCTTTGATATGAAAAAGTTTTTTAAGAAGAAGAGCTATAAATGATAAGCGCTCAAGGGAAGTAGAACTGCTTACTCTCTTGATAATCAGAATTTAATGGAAATTATAAAGTACAGCAAATAGAAAAAACAGCTATTTGCAAGCATTTTTAGCTTTGCAGATATCCGCAGAATTACCTCTAAAGCTGGGCCCACCCCGTGACCGTTTACTATAAAGGTAAGCATCAAAAAATTAGCTTATTAATAAAACGATCTTTTCCACAAGAGTTAAGGAAAGTAAATTTTTAAGCTTTTGACTCAAGTTAAGTATATTCCTGCCAGCCTCGCCTCTTTTTAATCTACCAACCCTCTTTATATTTCCACTTCTACGATCTGCTTGTCAGTAGATATATAGAAATGTTATTCTGTTAAAAACGGAGTACTTTATGAATAAATCTTTTCTAAAAAATCTCAAACAGCAAATTGAACAACTTAAAAACACGGGTCTCTACAAAAAAGAATCTGAAATTATTTCTCCTCAGCAAGCTACCATTACCCTAGCTGATGGGAATAAAGTGCTAAATCTTTGTGCCAATAACTACCTTGGCCTAGCTAATAATCAACAAATCATTAAGGCCGCTCAAGAAAGCTATGATAAATATGGATATGGTTTGTCTTCGGTACGTTTTATTTGTGGCACGCAAAGCGTACATCGTGCGCTGGAAAATAAAATTTCCCATTTTTTGAAAACCGAAGACACCATTCTTTATTCTTCATGTTTTGATGCCAATGGAGGCCTTTTTGAAACTCTTTTAGGTAGTGAAGATGCTGTTATTAGCGATGCTTTAAATCATGCTAGCATTATCGATGGAATAAGGCTTTGTAAAGCCAAACGTTTACGCTATCAAAACAATGATATAGAAGATCTAGAAAGACAATTAATAGAGGCTAAAGAGTGTCGATTTAAAATGATTGCTACCGATGGTGTATTTTCTATGGATGGCAGCATTGCTAACTTAAAAGCAATTTGCGATCTAGCAGACCAATATAATGCTATTGTTATGGTAGATGATTCGCATGCTGTAGGTTTCTTAGGGGAGAAAGGAGGCGGCACACCAGAACATTGCGAAGTTATCGGACGGGTAGATATTATTACCGGTACTTTGGGAAAAGCTTTAGGGGGTGCTTCGGGAGGCTACACTTCAGGACGCAAAGAAATTATTGAATGGTTAAGGCAGCGGTCACGACCTTATCTTTTTTCTAATACCCTAGCACCTGCAATTGCTTATGCTTCTATAAAATGCCTAGAAATCGTAGAAAATGGCCAAAACTTAAGGAGAAAATTAAAAGAGAATAGCCTCTATTTCCGCGAAAAAATGACAAAGTTAGGATTTAAGCTCTTACCTGGTGAACATCCTATTATTCCTGTCATGATAGGCGATGCAGTTTTAGCTCAGCAAATGGCTGCTCGTATGTTAGAGCAGGGCGTATATGTTATAGGGTTTTGCTATCCCGTGGTCCCGCAAGGCCAAGCACGTATACGTACGCAAATGTCAGCAGCTCACCATAAAGAAGAATTAGATATGGCCATACAAGCATTTGAAAATGTTGGCAAAGAATTTAAAATCATCTAACATCTCTGTCTTTTAAATTCATATATGTAAGGTCATCATGAAAGCTTTAGTTAAGAGTTACCGTAAAGAAGGTCTATGGATGGAAGATGTGCCCATCCCGACCATTAAAGAGGATGAGGTATTAATTAAAACACATAAAACTTCCATTTGCGGTACGGATATTCATATTTATAAATGGGACGCCTGGGCGCAGAAGACAATTCCTGTACCTATGGTAGTCGGACATGAGTACATGGGAGAAATCGCAGCGATAGGTAAGAATGTTAAAGGCCTTAAAGTAGGTGATCGGGTGAGCGGAGAGGGACACATTACCTGTAGCAGCTGCATTTCCTGCCTTAAAGGTCAAAAGCATTTATGTATAAACACTTTAGGGGTAGGCGTTCATCGCCATGGCTGTTTTGCTGAATACTTTAATATTCCCGCCGAGAATGTTTTTCCCCTTCCTTCTTCTATTAAAGATAATGTAGCCTCAATTTTCGATCCTTATGGAAATGCAGTCCATACTGCACTTACTTTTGATCTTACCGGCGAAGATGTTCTTATTACTGGTGCCGGGCCTATAGGTATTATGGCAGCTGCCATCGCCGCGAAAGCTGGAGCTCACCAAGTAGTCATTACGGATGTGAATGAATATCGTTTAAAGCTCGCCAAAAAGCTAGGTGCGCAAACAACAGTCAATGTGGCTAATACTTCTTTAAAAGAGATGATGGAAAAGCTAGGTATTCAGAATGGCTTTACGGTGGGTATGGAAATGTCCGGGCACCCTGATGGTTTAAAAACACTTTTGGAAAATGCTCATCATGGTGGAAAGATTGCTTTGCTAGGTATTTTACCTGCCGAATGCTTGATTGACTGGGACCTTGTTATCTTTAAAATGCTGACCATCAAAGGCATTTATGGAAGAGAAATTTTTTCTAGCTGGTTTAAAATGGTTAATTTATTGGAGAGCGGCCTTGAAATAGAACCGCTCATTACTCACCACTACCCTATTGACGAATTTGAAAAGGGTTTTGAGGTGATGATGTCAGGCCAATCCGGAAAAGTTATTTTAGATTGGTGAGATGCTACCTGAAAAAATAAGCTCCCATAACATCTAGGCAAAAAGGGTTCAGATAGATATAGCTTTTAACAATAGTAATTTAGAGCAACCCTTTTTTAAAGCTAGGAAAATTTTTAACAATAATTTTTAAAAGCTTCTGGATAAATAAGATAGCTTTATAAATGACCACGATTCTCCAAGGACCGTTCCAGGGATCTTTCAACAAGGCTTCTAAATGTATGGTGTTAGCTTTTTTAAAAGGCATAGATAGAAAGCTTTTTTAGTGTTAATTGAATAAAAAGGTGAGGGTATGTAAGCCCTTACCTTTTGCCTCTCCTCATCCTAATTAAAGCATAAAATTTTATTTCATAGCTTCTTAGTACTATAGTGGTAAATATAATCATTTAAATTTTATTTTTTTTAAGGATATGTGTATAATTAAATGACAGGGTATATTCACACGATTTAAGAAAAAAAGCTTTGAATTATATAGAGAATGGCGGCCCAATAGCCACAGCTAGTGAAGTGTTTGATGTAACAGCTCGCATGTTAACAAATTGGAGTAAGCGGAAAAAACCAGGTTGTTTAGCTTCTAAAAAAAGACGGCAGAGCCCCAGTAAAATTGATAGTGAAAAGCTAAAATTGTATATAAAGCAAACTCCTGATGCATCCCTTAGAGAAATAACTGAGGCATTCGGAGTGACGATAACTGCAGTTTTTTATGTCTGTAAAAGAGTGAAAATCACTTTAAAAAGAAGACACCCTTCTACAAGGAAAGAGATCAGAATAAACGAGAGGAGTTTAGACAAAAGCTAGAAAATATTCCGGAAGAAAATAGAATTTACATAGATGAAAGCGAGATAAATGCCTATGTACAGCACCAACATGCAAGATTACTTATAGGAGAAAAGATTTATGGCGCTCTAGCAGGCCGTTCATTTGCTAGAGAAAGCTTTATAGCAGCTAGATTGTAATAGATAGGACTTAATCTGATACGGGTGATAAAAATAAAGGCAACAGGATTTATAAGTCGCGAAGCTTGAAGCCCCGTCGCTCATTAAAAGTGATAGGACGAAAGTTGAAGTGAGCGGCTTAAATCAATAAAAAGTGTCAAAATGCCAAAGTTCCTCAGCTATTTCTCTAAGGGATGCATCAGGAGTTTGCTTTATATACAATTTTAGCTTTTCACTATCAATTTTACTGGGGCTCTGCCGTCTTTTTTTAGGAGCTAAACAACCTGGTTTTTTCCGCTTACTCCAATTTGTTAACATGCGAGCTGTTACATCAAACACTTCACTAGCTGTGGCTATTGGGCCGCCATTCTCTATATAATTCAAAGCTTTTTTTCTTAAATCGTGTGAATATACCGTGTCATTTAATTATACGCATCTCCTAGAAAGATAAAATTTGAGCAACTATAAGATAGAATGATTTTCAGCGTATTTCTCATCACCTCAAGAGTTAATTGATCAGTTAATAAGTCTATCTCTGCACGAAAGGGGTGAGCTGGTTGCCGGCTAGGTCAAGCTGTTGCAGCTGAGAAAGCTGCCTTATCTCTGCTGGAATAGAGGTGAGTTGGTTGTGATCTAAGTTAAGTATTTCTAGCTGAGAAAGCCGCCCTATCTCTACTGGAATAGAGGTGAGTTGGTTGTGCTCTAAGTTAAGTATTTCTAGCTGAGAAAGCCGCCCTATCTCTACTGGAATAGAGGTGAGTTGGTTGTGCTCTAAGTTAAGCGTTTGCAGCCGAGGAAGCCGCCCTATCTGTGCTGGAAGAGCGGTAAGCTGGTTGTCGGTTAAGTCAAGCTGTAGCAGCTGAGAAAGCTGCCCTATCTCTGTTGGAAGAGCGGTAAGCTGGTTGTCGGCTAAGCCAAGCTCTTGCAGCTGAGAAAGCTGCCCTATCTCTGTTGGAAGAGCGGTAAGCTGGTTGTCGGCTAAGCCAAGCTCTTGCAGCTGAGAAAGCTGCCCTATCTCTGCTGGAAGAGAGGTGAGCTGGTTGTGCTCTAAGTTAAGCATTCGCAGCAGAGAAAGCTGTCCTATCTGTGCTGGAATAACGGTAAGCTGGTTGCCGGTTAAGTCAAGCTGTTGCAGCTGAGAAAGCTGCCCTATCTCTGCTGGAAGAGAGGTAAGTTGGTTGTTGCCTAGCAAAAGCCATCTTAAGTAAGAAAGCTGTCCTATCTCTGCTGGAAGAGTGGTAAGCTGGTTGTGCTCTAAGCTAAGCCTTTGTAGCTGAGAAAGCTGCCTTATCTCTGCAGGAAGAGTGGTGAGTTGGTTGTAATCTAAGTTAAGCGTTTGTAGCCGATAAAGCCGCCCTATCTCCGCAGGAATAGATGTTAGTTGGTTAACGCTTAAGAAAAGATGCAGCAGCTGATATAGCTGTCCTATTTCTGAAGAAAGAGTGGTGAGCTGGTTGTTATCTAAGCTAAGCCTTTGTAGCTGAGAAAGCTGTCTTATCTCTGCAGGAAGGTTGGTGAGTTGGTTTTGGTTTAAGTAAAGATTCCACAGCTGAGACAATTGTCCAATTTCTGCAGGAAGAGTGGTGAGTTGGTTGTAATCTAAGTTAAGCGTTTGTAGCCGATAAAGCCGCCCTATCTCCGCAGGAAGGAAGGTTAGTTGGTTGTGCCCTAAGTAAAGCGTTTGCAGCTGGGAAAGCTGCCCGATCACTGCATGAATAGTGGTAAGTTGGTTATTGTTTAAGTTAAGTATTTCTAGCTGAGAAAGCTGCCTTATCTCTGCTGGAATAGAGGTGAGTTGGTTGTGATCTAAGTTAAGTATTTCTAGCTGAGAAAGCCGCCCTATCTCTGCTGGAAGAACGGTAAGCTGGTTGTGATCTAAATAAAGACTTTTAAGCTGAGAAAGCTGCCCTATCTCTGCTGGAAGAGTTTTTAGCTGGTTGTCGGCTAAGTCAAGCTGTTGCAGCTGAGAAAGCTGCCCTATCTCTGCTGGAAGAGCGGTGAGTTGGTTGTGATCTAAATAAAGACTTTCAAGCTGAGAAAGCTGCCCTATCTCTGCTGAAAGAGCGGTGAGTTGGTTGTTACCTAGCCGAAGCCATCTTAAAGAAGAAAGCTGCCCTATCTCTTGAGGTAAAAAGGTCAAGCTTATTTCTTGTAAATCTATCATCTCAAGATCTTTTCCATACCTTTCAATCCACTCCTTAAAAGACTCTCCTTTTTTTTCTAAGGGCAAACTCTTGATTTCTTCTTGCTCTAAGTATTCTTTTCCACCAGGTAATTCTTTCCATAATAGGAGACGATTAATATTTAACAGATAAGAGAGATAATTAGCTGATGTGAAATATCTGATTTTCTCAAGGCTATCTTTAAATTCTAAAGGAGAAAGAGCGCTAGCTAGAGTAAAGATTTGCTTAAAAATTGCCTTTACTTTTTGTAGGGGAAAAAGTCCATCTTCTAACTTATAAATTTTATCTAAGATAAGAGCATGCTCGTTAACATTTCCTTGAGGAAAGTGAACTTTAACTATTTGCTTATAAATAGAGGGCATTACCTCACTAGTTAAAAGGTGTTGCCATTTTCCACACACACTAGATAAGGAAGGTGTGGCGCAATATTCTAAAATAGAGGTTAGCACCTCATTAGGCAAGTGCGCAAAAGCAATAGAAACGTTAGTATGCATGTTATAGCCTTGGTTAAGATTTGTCTAAATTCTTAAGTCCCTGCTTAATAGAAAGATACAAAAGAAAACACCAAACATGCAAGATAATAATAGAAATAAATTCTTAGTTTTTAAATATAAAGATAAAAAACCTTTGGTACTTTTATGGATTCAGATTACATTAGACCTCTGTGGAAACTGTAATAATACCCTTTAGAGCCACTCTTTATGTAGTCATACACTTAATAAAAAGCTTGTCTTTACAGAGAGAGCCAGCTTGGAAAAAGTTTAATTTTTTTGGCTATGCAGACGTAGTTTCTTTAAAAAGTATTATTTCGTAAATACTTTTATAATGACCTATATAGTATCTTAGCTACCTAAAATTGCTTATAGGTAAGGAGGATAGCTTGATTTGGTTTCGTACGTTCTATAAAAGTCAGAGAATTTGAAAAAGAGAGGTTTATAGAGGAAATAAGCCAAGCCTTATGCTAGAGCTGCATGCCTGTATAATTAAATAAGAATAATATAATTTAGAAAGTCTGAGGGGTAGATGTAAATGATGTAGCGGCAGCCGGATTTGAACCGACGACACACGGATTATGATTCCGTTGCTCTACCGACTGAGCTATACCGCCATGAAATAGCGGGGGAAGGATTCGAACCTCCGACCTTTGGGTTATGAGCCCAACGAGCTAACCCCTGCTCCACCCCGCGTCATTGAATAAATAGAAAGCTTAACAAAATCGCTATTTTAAAGCAAGGCTTTAGCAAATAAATTGCACAAATAATGGAAAAGCCTTTCTTAAGCTTTCAGAAGGCATCTTTTTTGATAAGAGGCTCAATAAAATTCCAGGTTTTTTGAGTAGCCCCTTTGATATCTTTAAACATACGTACACCATTGGCTCCTATAGATTTCCTTAATTGAGAATCCTTTAGTAGTACCATCATTTCGTCGCTGAGATGATTAATGTCTACTTGACGGCCCGCTTTATAATCCTCCATTAATTCTACCAGCTCAGGTTGTGAATGCATATAAGGTCCATAAATGACGGGAACGCCATACCAAGAAGGCTCTAAGATATTATGCCCACCTACCCTTGCAGTATAGCTCCCTGCCACAATAGCTAAATCAGCAAGTTGATAGCATTTGCGCAATAATCCCATCGCATCGATCAAGATGACTTTAGCATTATTAACAGATTGATCGATCTGGCTAAAACGCACGTAAGGGATAAACTCTTTCTCCAAAAGCCTAGCCACCTCGTTAAATCGCTCGGGATGTCGTGGTACGATGATCAACTTTACATGAGGCAGTTCTTCCCACACTATTTTCATCTGTTCCAATATCATCTTTTCTTCTGGTTCATGCGAGGAACCTAACACGACGATTTGATTTTTCTCCTCAATTTGAAATTGTTTTTTCCAAGCGGCATGTTGCTCAGCTGTGAAACGAGGATATTCATCATCAAATTTCAAATTACCTGTAATCTGCATTTTATGCGGATCTACGCCAAGAGCTTTAAAACGTTCGTAGTAATGCTTGCTTTGCAGACAAAATAACTCGACAAACGAAAAGAGCTTATGAGTGAAATAAGGAATTTTCAAAAAACGATGAAAAGAACGTTCGGAGATTTTACCATTGACTACCACAATTAAAGATCCTAAGCCTTTAGCAGCTTTAAGAAAATTATACCAAAAATCTGTTTCCACTAAGATGACCAAATCAGGAGCAGCTCTTTTCATAATAGGACGGATAATAAAAACAAGATCAACCGGCAAATAGACATGATAATCGGCTTGAGGAATACTTCGCTTAGCTTCAGCATGTCCTGCCTCAGTGACACTTGAAATGACAATAACAGGATCATGAAGCTGCGTCCTCAGGGTTTTAACCAGTGAGGTAGCGGCCTTAGCTTCACCTACCGAGACAGCATGGACCCATACCAACTTACGCTCCCCTTTTGTTATTAAGGGAAAATTAAATCCCAATCTTCTTGCTAAGCTTTGTTGGTACTTTTTTTTGATGAAATAATCATAGCACACTTTAGGTAGGGAAAGTAGGGCTAAGAGACACAACATGGAGTCATATAAGAAAGATAGAATCATAATATCCTAATTATAAATTTTAAATGTATCTTAATCAATTAGGATTAAAGGATGAAGGAGAAAATCGCAAGAAGATGGGTAGAAGCAGGATTCAGAGCAAAATGCACAAGAAGCTTTACCCACTCAGATAAAAAAGACTATCTTTTAATTTAGCCTCTACCTCTGCCACAACAAATTCTTTAAGGTAGTTTAGCTAATCAAAAAGATCTTCAGTGGGTGTAATTAAAAGTGTTGGCAAGATAAGGAAGGATTAATACATACTGAAAGCGTAGCAAAAGGAGGTTGCATATGCTTAACGAAGAAGAAGTTAATAAAGTATTTAATCGCTTAAAGGAGCATCCCGATCTATTAGAATCCATTAAAGATTTATTAGATATTACCGAAGGAGTTAAAGGGATTGAAGTGGCGGATGATGCTGAATTTGCTCTTATTCCCGAAGTTAGGGGTTTAGGGAAAAAATGCCTTGAGGATTGGGCAAAGCAACAAGCAAATGAACAAGAAGCCAAGGCTCAGGAAATGAAATTAAGACAGCATTCCAAAAAAAACTAAGTTGGCATACAACTTTTGGGATAGTAGGTATGGAAGAGAGATGCTTCCTACAAGCAGGAAAATTGATTAGACCCTTTTCCTTTTCTTCCAAGGTTAGATGCAGAGGGTATTCCTTACCATTAGAGCGAGCAATAACCGACTTTGGAGCAGATATTGCTTTTGGAAAAGTAGGAGAAAAGATGAAGGAGCATTACTGAATATGATGAATTATAAAAGCGCTTTAGATAAAGGCTTACCAATTGGTTCAGGCGAAATAGAGAGTAGTCATAGGCATGTAGTGCAAAAGAGGCTGAAAATAGCAGGAACTTGGTGGAAGACAGAAAATGCTAACGCGATGCTGAGCTTAAGAATAGGCAGATTAAATGGTTATTGGGAAGCTTACTGGAATTCCTACAAAGCTGCTGCTTAAAAAAGATTGCCAACACTTTTGTTTACACCCATCTTCAGTCAGCGTTATGCTTATAAGTAAGCAGCAAAAAGGCAAAAAAATTTAACCCCTTCTTATCAAGAGGACAACCACTAAATTACACTAGCGCTTAAGTTTTTATTTAATCATCCAAGAATTGCGTTTTACATATTTTAGTGCCCAGCGCAGGTGCTAGCAATCAAACCCTTTTAATAAAGGGGGGTGCTTTAGGATAAGTGACAAAACCTTCTTAATTTCTTAATAAACGAGCGTCCACAACTTAAATTTATAGATTAGCGAAAGGATTGGAACTAAAGCTTTTCTTTTCCTTCTTCACAGGTTCTTTTTCTTTTTTAGTTCTATTAGCTTCTCCCGTACGAGCAGTTAAAGAAATACGCTTCCGGTCCACTTCAACCGCTAATACTCGAACTTTAAGGCGCTTGCCAACATGCACTACTTCTGAAGGATCTCTAACATATCGATCAGCTAGCTCAGAAATATGTATAAATCCATCCTGATGCACACCTATATCTATAAACACACCAAAGGCAGCAACATTCGTGACTATCCCTTCTAAAATCATGCCATTTTTAAGATCTTGAATAGTTTTAACATCATGACGAAATTGCAATTTCTCAAAGGTTTCGCGCGGATCACGCCCGGGCTTCTGCAACTCAGCTATGATATCTTTAAGCGTAGGCTCCCCAAGAGATCCTGAAATATAACGCTTGATCTCAATTTTATGAATATAGTTTTCATTTCCTATTAAAGCATTTAAGGGCACACCTATATCTTTGGCAATATGCTCTACTACTTCATAACGCTCAGGGTGCACAGCTGAACCATCTAAAGGATGCTCTCCTGCTCGAACACGCAAAAAACCAGCAGACTGCTCAAAAGTACGAGCCCCAAATCCAGGAACGTTTTTGAGGTCTTTACGTCCTTTAAAGGGCCCTTGTGCTTCGCGATGTTTGACAATTTTCAAAGCCATTTGGGGTCCAATGCCAGCCACATAACTTAATAAGGCTGCACTAGCGGTATTTAGCTCTACTCCCACATGGTTTACACAACTTTCTACAACTTCGTGCAATTTATCTTTAAGCAAGGGTTGATTTACATCATGCTGATACTGCCCTACACCGATAGCTTGAGGATCAACTTTGACTAGCTCAGCAAGAGGGTCTTGCAGCCTTCTTGCTATAGAAATAGCCCCCCGTATAGTTACATCAAGCTCAGGAAATTCTTCTCGTGCGATATCAGAGGCGCTGTATACACTAGCGCCTGCCTCATTCACTGCAAGCAAGATAATTTTCGATAAATTGCCTTTGGTAAGCACCTCTTGTACAAAAGCTTCTGTTTCTCGACCTGCCGTACCATTTCCTACACCTATCGCATAAGGTGGATAAGTGTTAATCATTTGCAGGAGAATTTCTCGTGCTTGTTCCTTAGCGGTCGTAGATTGAAAAGGATAAATGGTCTTATAATCAATAAATTTGCCAGTCTTATCAATCACTACGCATTTACATCCTGTACGAAAGCCCGGATCAATTCCAATCACAACTTGAGGGCCTAAGGGAGCATCTAATAATCGATGGCGCAAATTTTCGGCAAAAACCTCTATGGCAGTGCGATCTGATTGCATTTTAAGCTGTACTTTAATTTCGGTCTCTACACTCGGCAAGAGATAGCGTTTAAAAGCTTGTATCGCACCCTTTTCTAAGAGTTCGGCAAAAGGGGACCGAGAGTTATATTTTATGATAGATTTGATGGTATTTTGTAGATTTTCCTCAGGCACTTCTATATGAAAATTTAATATTTCTTCTTTTTCGCCGCGACGAATCGCTAAATAGCGATGGGAAGGAATTTTAGAAACTTTTTCTTGAAAAGCATAATAAACTTCATACTTGCTGGCGGCGCTCTCTTTACCTTCAACAACTCTAGAAACAACTACACCTTCGTTTTCAAAGCACTCGCGTACATAAGCTCTTACTTTAGGAGTTGTTGCTATACTATCGGCCACAATATCCAAAGCGCCTGCTAAAACCTCTTCAATACTGCTTACCCCTTTTTTAGCATCGATATAAGCCGTAGCCTCCTCCAATGGATGTCCTGCTATAGGTTGCTCCATGATACGTAAAGCAAAAGGCTCTAAACCTTTTTCTTTAGCTAAAGCAGCTTTAGTACGTTTTTTAAGCTTATAAGGTAAATAAAGGTCTTCCAAGATAGCTTTAGAAAAACAATTCTGAATCTGAATTTTTAAAGAATCTGTCATCTTGCCTTGTAGCTCTACAGATTCTATTATGGATTTTTTTCGCTCTTCCAGTTCGAGTAAATAATTGTATCGCTCTTGAATAGCTCGAATTTGCACTTCATCTAAATTTCCAGTTACCTCTTTTCTATATCTAGAAATAAAAGGAATAGTATTCCCTTCAGTTAACAGCTTAATGACCGCTTGTATACTTTCTGCTGGTAGGGCAAGTTCCGCTACCAAAAAATTAAAAACATTTATTGCCATACCCATTTACCTGTGTTGATGCCTCTATCAAAAAGCGCAAAAATTGTGATATTTTTTAGACTGCTATCCATTTATTTTTCCTTCATCTATAAGAACTTATAGCTTGCTTTTCTTTAGCTTTTTGCTTTTATCAAAAACGGCTCATTTCCGTGGGCCCAACAATTCCTAGGTTTCTCTTATATTTAAGATATTTGCTGCTTTATAGAATAAAAAAAGCACAAACTAGAAAAACCTATTCAGAATACAGCTAAAAGCTAAATTTAAGCCATTGAAAAAAAACAAACACTTTGCTCTTTCTTTTCTAACAACTGCTTTTTATAGACAAAGAAAATAGGATAAAAAAATTATATTAAGCCATGCGAATATTAAGCTTTTATATTAACCATCCAACTTGAAAATTTATCCAAAAAATTCAAAAATCCTGCCATATGTTGCATTGGAAAATTATATTTTTTATCCGCGCTTTCTAAAATCTTGTGGAAACAACTTAACCATATTTGGCGGGCTGATTCATCAATGGAAAAAGTTAGATGCCTTTTACGCATCATAGGAGCGCCAAAGCGTTGCTGGTATAATGGCGGGCCCCCACAAAGAAATACAAAAAATGCGCCTGATTTTTTTGAAGCTTCTTTCATGTCTGCCGGGAACATCTTTCGAATAGCACTTTTGTCTAGCTCCAAGTAAAAGTCTTCTAGCATTTTGAAAATGTTATGTTCCCCCATTAAATGATAAATCTCATGGCTAGGTGTAACGCTGGGAGGGCCTCCTGGCGGAACGTATATACTTAATCTATTCCTATTCTCTTCCATTATAAACAAGCGCTTTAATTATTTATTCCCCGAACTTATATCATATTTACCTTACTCAGAGCAACAGTTTGAACAACTACGGGATTGTAAAAGAATTTTTTGGGTAAAAACCTTTATCCCCTCTTCTTATTCCTAAGGACCCTAAGTCTTGTCAGTTTTGTTATTAAGGGCTTTTACGTTTGCTATGTTTTTTAAGAGGTACGCTAGAGCGGCTAAATGTTAGGTTATAGTTAGCAAAGATATTTCTCTTCCCTCTCGTTCTGCTTATTACTCTTCCCTTAAAAGTCAATTTTTTTATTATTCTTGTTAACGAGTAGGCTCTCTTACCATTTCTTGAGTTGGCATTCATAATGCTCAAAGTCTTCTTGCAGGGCTTTTAAAGAGTATCCATCGCTACCTTATCCACTAAACATAAAATTCTTGTAATTAGAAGAAGAATGCTTAAAAAAAGCTGTTTTTTATATTAAGAAATTAGACAATCGAGTAATTTAGACTTTAACACATTCAAAAAAAACATTAGGAAAGAAATGAATGTCTCCTATCGAGCTGACGACCTCTGCTGCGAGGGTTACCTTGTCAATCCTAAAGTAATGCATCCTGCTCAACCTGCCGTTCTTATTGCCCATGCATGGTATGGCCAGGACGACTTTGCACGCAAAAAAGCCCATGAACTAGCTGAACTTGGCTATATTGCTTTAGCCATCGATATGTTTGGCCACCGAAAGAATGCAACTTGTGATGAAGAAGCAGCTTCCTTAATCAAACCCCTTTATCTAGATCGTAAGCTTTTGCAAGCAAGAACTAGCGCGGCATTTGAAACTCTACTTAAGCAACCAGGAGTGGACGGCACACGAGTGGGCGCGATTGGATTTTGTTTTGGTGGACTAGCAGTCATCGAGCTGTTACGAAGTGGAGTGCCGGTAAAAAGCGTGGTAAGCTTTCATGCTGTAATTAATTATGCAGGTGTGAAATTTTTTCCCATTGCTAAAAATATTAAAGGTTCTATTCTACTTTTACATGGCTATGAAGATCCCTTATGTCCTCCCCAAGAGATTCACTATCTTCAAAAAGAGCTTAATGATGCTCGTGTGGATTGGCAAATGGATATTTATGGTATGACATCCCATGCCTTTACTAATCCAAAAGTGAACGATAAAAAGAAAGGTTTAATATATAACGAAAAGGCCAGCGCGCGAGCATGGCTAGCGATGAAGAACTTTTTTCAGGAAACATTAGGGAGATAAAAAAGATGAAATTGTCTGCATGGATAACCATTACCTACGCTTTAATCATTATGTCAGGAGGAATGATGGGATTTACACAGGCCCATAGCTATCCTTCCTTGATTGCAGCAACCTTATCAGCCATTTTATTATTGATGGGTGCTATAGGAATGTTTAGAAAAAGTATGTTAGCTTATACATTAGTAGTATTCGTACACCTATTATTAACTTTATTTTTTACTTATCGTTATGCTATTACAACCAAGTTTATGCCAGCAGGCCTAATGATCATCCTGAGCGCCAGCTCTCTTATATTTATTCTTGCTAAAGGCAAAAAGAAAGCTAGATTAATTTAATGTTTTAAGCTATAGGCTAGCAAGAATTTATACCCTATAAATCCGGCCGGTTCCAGACGCTATTAGATAAGATTAATCTTATTGAGTCCCCTCATTAAATCACCTTTATGCTTTTGACTCTCAATATCTAACGTTAAAATTTCCTAGATTGTATAGATAGTCTTTAATTATTTATTCTAGATAAGGCATAATTTGCTCTCTTTTTAATATGACCTTAAAGGTTAAAAACAGATGTTTGATCCCACTTCTTTAAAAGTTCGTAAACAAATCATGGGTTTACTGCTCAATCGCTGGGGATTAACCTGCATGGGAATTTTAACCTTTCAGCAAATTCTCGAAGCTTCTTCTACCCTCTGGCTTGTCAAATTGGTAGAAACTATTGCCTCCCACCAAAATTTTTTACCTTACATGCTGCTTTACTTAACCTCTTTAGCACTCCCCTACATTCCTGGCTGCATTGCCCTAGTAGTCAAAACTCATTGGAAGCAAGAAGCTCAGCGTCATTTTATTCACGCGTTTGTTACCTCTAACAGAAATAATATTGGAGAATGGAATAATAAAGCCATTAAAGAAGAAAAACTATCTATATTAACTTCTGAGGGCCCTTCAGCTCTTCAAGATTTGATCGATTATGTTTGGGAGCTCTCAGGTTATTTATTAAGTGTAATATTAAACATTTTGGCCCTTTCCATAGTTGTTGAGCCCCTTTTTGCTTTGGCTTATAGCTTATCTGTCCTATGCGTCATTGCTATTATGAAAGGACAACGCCGCACTCAACGTCAACTTACTAGAAAAGCTTTAACAGCCCGCGTAGATCTTTCGCAACAATTATTGGCAGCCTGGGATAATGTTTTATTAGGCAATGGCTACAATTTTAAGCTTTGGGACGAAAAAACTTCGCAACGTTTGAAACGATGTTTACAACGTAACATCGATCTGGAAAGATTTGATCAAGTTTTGGCTATATTTGTTGCTTTAATAACTTCTATTCCTTCTCTAGGAGTAGTTATTTACTCAGCTATTCAACATGCCCACGATCCTGTTAAACTTTCTGCCTTTGTAGTTATCCTTCCTCTTCTTTTCCAAATCCTTTCCTACACTTATCAAACCTTGTCTTTAGCTTTTCGATGGGGAATGCATCGCAGCAAGCTTACAGCTATTTATCGATCTATACAGGCATCTAAAGATTCTCCTTCTTCTCTTGAAAAGAAAGTTAATTGGTCTAAAATTAGCGCTAACCATCATTCAACAATACCAGACTATAATTCTATGTCGATAAGCTCTTCCCCTTCTATTGAATCACATAGTAATCTTATGCGCTTGACCCAGCGTAAAGGCCGCCTAACCTTGCGCGGTGAAAATGGCTGTGGCAAATCAACTGCGCTTATGCTCATAAAAGATGCATTGGCAAGCAAAGCCTTTCTTCTTCCTACTCACAATCAATTATCCTTTACCTCTGAAACTAATAAGCATTCAACCGGAGAATCTTTACGCAAGCGACTGCAGGAAATTGCCGATAAAGTGGATGTAGAGGTTTTACTTTTGGATGAATGGGATGCTAATCTTGATAAAGGAAATCAAGAAATTTTATCAGGACTCATTGATCTGTTGGCAGAAAAAAAGTGCGTGATCGAAGTTCGACACCGTTAACCATAACTAATATAAGGACTTAATAATGAATGCAAAAAAAAATCCTATCGTATTACTTACTACCTCTATGGGAAATATTAAACTAGAGCTTTATCCAGAAAAAGCCCCTCTTACTGTGAAAAACTTTGTAGATTATGTAGAGAGCGGCCATTTTAATCAGACAATATTCCATCGGGTTATTGACGGTTTTATGATCCAAGGAGGAGGTTTTAATCAAGAATTTGATCAAAAACCTACAAAAGCTTCGATTAAAAATGAAGCTCATAATGGCTTAAAAAATATTCGAGGTTCTATAGCTATGGCGCGGACTAATGAAATTCATAGCGCTTCCTCTCAATTCTTTATCAATCTGGTAGATAATGATTTTCTTAATTTTAGAAGTCCCGCTGCTCATGAGTATGGTTATTGCGTATTTGGTCAAGTCATAGAAGGACTAGAGGTGGTCGACAAGATAGGGAAAGTCAAAACTGGTTCTAAAGGACCTCACCGTGATGTGCCTTTAGAAACGGTCGAAATCTTATCTGCTACGCAAGCAATTTAATCCCTTCCTGCTAACAAATATTTCTACCTTAAGATCTAAGTATACTTCCAAGAGGAAATAAAGGGAAAAGCTAACGCTTTTTCCTTTACTCTATATGCTACTTTTAAGTTTTATGCATATTTAGATCTTTTCATGGTACCCTGTGTATGAATAAAAGCAAACTAAGAAAGCCTAATTTAATGGCAAGTAGCAGAAAAGATATCAATGCCTTTTGATAAGCCGAAAGGTTTTTTATAATCTTAGAATCGTTTAAGCATAGGATTTGTTCCTTCGCTGAAATGTGTTAACTGATGAATACCCAAGCCTTTTCAGCTACAAGCGAAAACGTTGCGTTATTTCATCTGGAATATTTTCCAGCAGATTTTCTTTCACATGAAGCTTTTGTAGAGCTGGTAGCTGTCCTATCTCAGCAGGAAAGGAGCTAAGCTGGTTATTATTTAAGTTAAGCTCTTCCAGCTGCGATAGCTGCCCTATCTCTGCGGGAAGGAAAGTAAGCTGGTTATTGCTTAAGTCAAGCCATTGCAGCCGAGGTAACTGCCCTATCTCTGCAGGGATGAAAGTGAGGTGATTGTTCTGTAAGTAAAGCCCTCGCAGCTGAGAAAGCTGCCTTATCTCGTTTGGAAGGAAGGTTAGCTGGTTGCTGCTTAAGTCAAGTCCTTGCAGATGAGAGAGGTACCATATCTCTGCAGGAAGGGTTATAAGTTGATTGCTGCTTAAGTCAAGTCCTTGTAGCTGAGAAAGCTGCCTTATCTCCGCGGGAAAGCAAGCAAAATGGCTATCATTTAAGCAAAGCACTTCCAGCTGCGATAATTGCCCTATCTCTGCAGGAACAGAGATATGCTGGTTATTGCTTAAGTTAAGTTCTTGCAGCTGAGATAGCTGCCCTATCTCTACAGGGAGGGAGATAAGTTGGTTGTTGCTTAAGTCAAGTTCTTGCAGCTGAGAAAGCTGTCCTATCTCCGCGGGAAGGAAAGTAAGTTGGTTGCTTTCTAAGCTAAGGGTTTGCAGCTGAGAAAGTTGACCCATCTCAGCTGGAAGGGAGGTAAGCTGGTTATTATTCAAGTTAAGGTATTGCAGCTGAGAAAGCTGTCCTATTTCTAGGGAAAGAAAAGTAAGTTGGTTATTGTTTAAGTTAAGATATTTCAGCTGAGGTAACTGCCCTATTTCTGCAGGGATGAAAGTAAGTTGATTGCTCTGCAAGTAAAGCCCTTGAAGTTGAGACAGCTGTCCTATTTCTGAGAGAAGAGAAGTAAGTTGGTTATTTTCTAAACCAAGCGTTTGCAGTTGAGACAGCTGTCCTATTTCTACGGGAAGAGAAGTAAGTTGGTTATTTTTTAAGTTAAGCGTCTGCAGCTGAGATAGCTGCCCTATCTCGGCAGGGATGAATGTAAGTTGGTTATTTTCTAAGCCAAGCGTTTGCAGCTGAGGCAGCTGTCCTATTTCTAGGGGAAGAGAAGTAAGTTGGTTATTTTTTAAGTTAAGGTATTGTAGCTGAGATAGCTGCCTTATTTCTGCAGGAAGGAAAGCTATCTGGTTGTTGCTTAAGCCAAGTCCTTGCAGATGTGATAGCTGCCCTATCTCCTCGGGAAGGCAAGCAAGCTGGTTATCATCTAAGTAAAGCTCTTCTAGCTGCGATAATTGCCTTATCTCAGCAAGAAGAGAGATAAGTTGATTGCTACTTAAGTCAAGTCCTTGCAGCTGAGAAAGCTGCCCTATCTCAGCGGGAAGGCAAGCAAGCCGGTTATTTCCTAAGTTAAGCGTTTGCAGCTGAGATAGCTGACTTATCTCGGCAGGTAAGAAGGTCAAACCAATTTCTGTTAAATTTAAGCTCGTAATAACTTTGCCATGCCTTTCAATCCAATCTCCAAAAAGCTCTCCTTTTTTTGCTAAAGGCAAATACTTGATTTCTTCTTGGTCTAAGTATTCCTTTCCACCAGGAATTTCTTTCCAAATTAAGAGGCGATTAATATTTACAAGATAAGAAGAGTAGTTAGCTAGGGTAAGATATCTCTTTTCCTCGGTTTTCCATTTAAATTCTAATTCTAACGGCGAGAGAAAACTAGCTAAAGTAAAGATTTGCTTAAAGATTGCATTAACCTTTGCTATTTCAGGAAGTCCACTTTCTAGCTTATAAATCCTATCTATAATAAAAGCCTGTTCGCTATCATTCCCATGAGGAACATGTACTTTACCTATTTGCTTATAAAGAGAAGGCATGACTTCAGTAGCTAGCAAATGGCGCCATCTAGTAGAAACCCTAATTAAGGTAGGCGTAGGACAATACTCTAAAATGGAGGTGAGCACTTCATTAGGTAAATGCTCAATGTTGATAGAAGAGCTAAGATTCATTCGATGTCCTTCTTTAAATTATTCATATTTTCAGTCATTTTTTAGGAGATTATATACACGAACAATCGAAATTGTAAAAAGAATTTTAGAGACAAATTCTTAGCCTTTAAACTTATTATTAACAAAATAAGCCTGGGATATGCATAGATGATAAAAAATTACTTCTCGCTTGGTAGCTCTTTTGGTATATTTACAACCTTAATATTTTAGGACACTATATGCATAATAACAAAACATTGGCCCCCGTAGAGACTTTTTGTCATGATAAACGCAAATTTGCTCCCCCTCACTCATTTGTGAATCAGGCGCATATGAACGATTTATCTCAATATACAGCAATGTATCAAAAATCGATTCAACACCCTAATGAATTTTGGCTTGAACAAGCAAATACCTTGGATTGGTTTAAAACGCCTACTACTGCTGTCCGCTATATCTGGGAATCCAATAATAATCTTATTCATCATACTTGGTTTGAAGATGGCATCCTCAATCTTTGCTATAATTGCTTAGACAGGCACTTAGAAGGGCATCGAAAGCTGAAGCCTGCGATCATCTGGCAAGGTGATGATGAAGAGGAAACAATAACTTGGGATTATCAAACATTGCATATCCAAGTCTGCCGTTTTGCAAATGTGCTTAAGAAATGGGGTGTTAATAAAGGCGATCGAGTATGCATTTATCTGCCGATGATTCCTGAAATCGCGGTCGCCGTACTAGCTTGTGCTCGTATAGGTGCTATTCACTCGGTAGTTTTTGGAGGCTTTAGTGCTGAAGCCCTGAGCCATCGCATGAATGATTGCTCTTGTAAATTGCTAGTAACTGCAAATGCTAGCCTGCGTGGAGGCAAGCCAATCTACTTAAAATCCATTGCCGATGAAGCCCTGGCCTCCACTCCCTCTGTGGAAAAGGTAATCGTAGTTCAAAGAACTCCTGAGCTTTGCTCAATGCAAACAGGGCGTGACATTTGGTATGAAGAGGAAATGGAAAATGCCTCTCAATTTTGCCCTGCAGAGCCGATGAATGCTGAAGATCCGTTGTTTATTCTCTATACCTCAGGCTCCACTGGCAAGCCCAAAGGGGTTGTTCATACTCAAGCCGGTTATTTGCTTTATGCTTCTTTAACCCATAAATATATTTTTGATATTAAAGATTCGGATGTTTATTGGTGCTCTGCAGATTTAGGATGGATTACAGGTCATAGTTATGTATTGTATGGTCCTTTGGCCAATGGGGCTACCACGCTTATGTTTGAAGGTACTCCTTATTACCCTCATCCAGGGCGGTTTTGGCAAATTATTGAAAAATTTCAGGTAAATATCTTTTATACCGCTCCGACAGTCATTAGAGCTTTAATTCGTTATGGGAAATCTTATCTGGAAGGTTATGACCTTAGTTGCTTAAGGCTCTTAGGTACTGTAGGAGAACCTATTAATCCAGAAGCATGGATGTGGTATCATGAAAATATTGGACAAGAAAATTGTCCCATAGTAGATACATGGTGGCAAACAGAAACGGGAGGCATTATGATCTCTCCTCTACCGGGTTGTCATGAAACGAAGCCTGGAAGCGCTTCCAAACCTTTCTTCGGTATCGATCCCATTATTTTACGTGATGATGGAACTCTTTGCGAGGTTGATGAAGGAGGATGTTTATGTATTCGGCAGCCATGGCCAGGAATGATGCGAACTACTTGGGGAGATCATCAACAATTTATTAATACTTACTTTAAAACTTTTCAAAATGTCTATTTCAGTGGGGATGGTTGTTCAATAGACGAGGGGGGCGATTATTGGCTCTTAGGAAGAATTGATGATGTAGTAAATGTATCTGGGCATCGTATGGGTACAGCAGAAGTTGAAAGTTCTTTAGTGAGCCATCCAGCTGTAGCGGAAGCTGCTGTGGTCCCTAAGCCTGATGAGGTCAAAGGACAGTGCTTATATGCCTTTGTCATCCTTAAAGATAATATAGAGAGCCATTCGGACTTAAAGAAAGAACTAGCCCAGCATGTACGCCAAGAGATTGGCCCTATTGCTGTTCCTGACTACATTCGATTTATTGATGCTTTACCTAAAACGCGCTCCGGCAAAATTATGCGTCGAATCTTAAGAAAAGTGGTAGAAGGTAATGTAGATGCATTGGGAGATATAAGCACTTTAGCTGATCCCTCAGTACTTGAATTTTTATTGAAAAGCACCTAGAAAAGGTAAAGCATAAAGCTAAATACTCTTTAACTTTATGCTTTACTTCTTACTTATTCAATGAGATGAAGAACGCTTTTTCTTTTTATTTTCTACCACTTTACTTACTTTTTTAGCTCGCTTTGGAGGCGCTGGGGTGAGCTCAGAAGGAAGTACAAAATCAGGCTTTTTAGTTAGCATACGCTGATATTTATTCCTTAGCTCTTCACGCAGCTGCCTACCACTTTGGGGTGTTAACAGCACAGCACAGCTAACACCTAGCACTAAGCCTATCATTGCTCCTTCAGCAAAGGTCTTAACTGGGGAGGGGCTGGCTACTGCTGTAAAAGGAAAAACTTTATCTAAAGAGGCTTCTTTAGCCTCAGGCTTTCCTTTTATATTCCCCTCTTTTTTTGGATAATTAAGTTTTTTCTTTCCTTGCTGTCGAAAAGGGAGAAGAGCACATGCACTAGCAAGCCCTACGCCCACTAAAGCACCTAAAACTAGGCCCGGGGTATTACGCACAAGCTACCTCCTTTTTTTCATCTCCTGCCAGATATTAAGGCCGGTCATTGCCCAATCCATCATCCGGTGAACAGGGTGATAGTGCCCTTCATTCTCTTCTGAATCATCTTCTTCCTGGCTTTTACTAGAAAATTTGTCGGCAACAAATTTGGCTACATCTAACCAATTGCAGGCTTTTATTTTATCTACCAGCCCTTCTTCCTCTTCTGAAGAGTGTTGGGATAAAGCATATACGGCTGAGGCTCCGATCAAGCCTGCGCCAATAATGCCAAGAACAATATTTCTATTGGTACTATAGCTAGAAAAAGCATTGGAAGCAGCATGGCAAATATGATCGATTGAATCTTTTGCATCGTCATAAATTTTATGCCCTTTTTCCATAGCTTCATGAGCATACTCTTGAGCTGTATCACTGACTTGATCGTACATGGAATCAAGCGCTCTTGTAAACTTATGGCCCTTAGGCTTGGGAGCAAAAAATAAAGCAGCAGCAGCACCTATAAGGCATCCTGCGGCAGCTCCTAAAGCAATGTTAGAGACTTGCTCATTTGTAGAAGGTTCTGGAGGGGTTAAGGGCTTTTTATTGCGGGGCTTAACTTTAACCATAATTATCTCCCTTTTTTTATTTTTTGCCAGGTTTTGACTCCTATTGTAGATAATTTTATCAAATCACCTACAATTTCATTCCAATCATTTTTTTTCTCAACGTGATAAAAATTACATGGGTTTTCATCTTCATTGTCATTAAATGATTGAGTGACTTTATTGACTGCTGCGCTCACATGGTTGATAGAATCTAAAATAGGATTTAAGTCAGAGAGCTTATCTTGCGTTGTTATTACAATCTTATTAGAGTTTTCTAAAAGTCGTAAAGTTTCTTGAACAAGGGGCTCGATTTTATTTTCCATTCGAAATAGGCTGGAATTAACATGTTGAACGGATTCGAGCACGGCTTTAAGAGCTTTAACTAAGAAAAAAGCTATAATACTAAATATTAGTGTAGCTGACACGGCACAAACTATGTAAATCACATGACTATCCATTTATTATTCCTTGATTTCTTTGGAAAAAATGCTGCTAGTTCAAGCATAACTTTCCCTAGCAGCCTATCCCTCATTATTTGCTATTTGCAATTACAAGGTTATTTGAAACACTTTTCACGCCAGGAACTTGACGAGCTATTGAAGCGACATGATTTTTCTCATCTTCGCTATTTACAGAGCCTGCTATAATCACATTCCCATTATTTACACTAACTTCTGCAGTTTTAGCATAGGAAGAAAGTTTTTTATCATCTTTAATCGCCCAACGAATTTTTTGGGAAATATCTCCATCTGTCCAAGCAGCAGTTTTTTTAGTTTCGCTATAACTAATCTTTGCATCGGAGTGTCTTGGAAGATTTGATGGTTGTGTATAAGTTTGGGCAGCAGAAGGTCCTGGAGTTTGAACAACACCTGCATTCCCAGAAGAATTTTTTATTTCTGTTTGGGAAGGAGCAGAGTTAAGGTAAGAGGATTTTTCTAGGTTAGAAAGCCCCTCCTGTGAAGTTACAGCTTGCGCATGCAGCATAGAAGCGCCAGCTAGAACAGTCATAGTAGCTAAAGACAATTTGAAAAGATTATTCATCGAGGTTCTCCTTGATTTATTTAGATTGACATTCATGTTTAATTTGATCTGTATATTAAATGTTAAAAAATATACAGCTCTTTTGCAAATATTATTTAAAAGCATACATAAATGGATGATATCCATTCATTTAAGCTAATCAGCCACTTTTTCGGCTATATTTCTTTCCCAAAGGTCTAAACTCAGCGTTTTGAGGATAGCATAGAGAGGCACAATAAAAAAAAGGCTCCAAAATCCAAACAATGAAGCACTTGTAGCTAAAAGGATAATAATTGTAATAGGATGGATATTCAGGCGCTTTCCTACTATCCGTGGCGAAATTAAGTTTAAATCTATTAAATGGACCATCAAAACAATTGCTAGCACTTTTAAGCCCATGAAAGGAGTGGATGTTAATCCTACAAGTAGAGCAGGTAATGTCGAAAAAAGCGTTCCAAAAAAAGGAATTAAATTAAAAAGACCTGCGATTATAGCAAGTAAAAATGCATAATCTAATCCAATTCCTGTATAACCGATAAAAACTAAAACACCCACGATAAAAGCAATGATTACCTGCCCACTAATATAGCTAGATAATATTTCATCTATATCATTTAGCGCTTTTGAGACTCTTTTTTTATAAATAATAGGAACATGGCTTATAAATTTCTCAGAAGCATGCTGATCATCTTTTAAAAAATAATACAAAATAAAAGGAGTGATAATGAAATAAGAGGCGACCGTGGTTAAAGAGCTTATACTGCTCATGATTCCCCCGCTAGCCCATTGCGTTATTTCTCGAAGATAATGGTAAAATAAATTCCTTAATTGCTCAGGAGAAAGAGAATAAAAATTAAACACATTCATCAAGTCGACAGTTTTATTTTCTACTTCTTTAAGCTTTTGTTGAGGAAAAGATCTGAAAGCTGTGATTTGTCCCTCAATGTAAGGCCATACGATACTAATCAATAGGCTACCGGCTATTATCATGAACAAGTAAATAAAAATGATAACCAAATAACGAGGGATTTTAGTTTGGTCAAGATATCTTACAACAGGGCGGAAGATATAATAAAATAAGCCGGCAATGATTACAGGCAGCAAAAGGGTGGTAACAAACTGAAAAACTAATTCAAAGAAAGGGAAAAGCTGAAAACCTATAAATAATGTTAACAGGATCACCAAACTCGATAGAGCATTACTGAAAAATTTTTGATTATACCACATGGTCAATTCTTCTGTCCTGTCTGATTGCAGTGCGGATTAATAGAAGTAATTTTTCTTATGGTCTCATTATCTACATTGCTGGATATCCCAGCAAGAGTAGAATTACTTATGCTTTAAAAACTCTTCTAGGAAAACTCTTAAAAGTTCGCCTCTTAAAGCCCTCTAAATACCATTTAGCATGAAGGAAACAAAGTTTGAAGAAACTTTCCCGGTTTTAATCCCCAAAAATTAATTATTTCTAGCTCTATACAAACGCTTTTGAGGCCAGGATTGCATAAAAAAAGCCGTTGATCCTATGAAACTATAAGGATGCTCATTCTCTAACATTTAAATTAAATAGATAGCTAATACAGCATAACCTGACTGCCGCTTGTTAGCTCTCCTTTAAAGCTTTTATATTGGCTAGATAAGCTTTATTCCACATATAACCACAGGCTTTTTAAATAATCTCCTTCTGGATGATAAATATTAAGAGGATGATCGATCCCTAAGCGGTGTCTGCCAATAATACGCACTTGGCGCCGGGCTTCAACTGCCGCTTGAAAAACAACTTTTTGAAAGAGTTGTTCGTTAACATAATAAGAACAGGATGATGTTAACAATAAGCTTTGAGAAGGCATTTTTTGCAAGGCTATGCGATTGATATCTTTATACCCTCTACAAGCCGGAATAATATCTTTGCGATGTTTTGCAAAGGCGGGGGGATCTAAGATAATCAAATTGTAGTCTAAAGAGGATTCCCTTAAGAATTGAAAAACGTCTTTAGGATAAAAGTGCATGCAAGAAGTAACATCATTTAACTCTGCATTCTTTTGGGCAAGGTGCAAAGCTACCTTAGAAATATCGACAGAATCTACTTGTTTAGCTCCGCCGGCAGCTGCATAGAGACTAAATCCACCCGTATAGGCAAAACAATTTAAAATACGTTTATCTTTGGACAAATTCTTCACTTGAGCACGCATCTCACGATGATCTAAAAAAAAGCCTGTTTTTTGCCCTTGCACAGGATTTACTAAAAACTTTATTCCATTCTCGCAAATGCTTACTTCTTCTTCTAATTTTCCATACAGCAACTGCTCTGTGGCTTTCAGCCCTTCTTCTTTTCGAGAAGGCAGTAGAGATTTTTCATAGATAAACGTGGGTTGAAAAGTCTCTATAAGATAATCCAATAAGTAAGGCTTCAGATTTTCCATTCCTAAAGTCGAGATCTGCACCACAAATCCCTTCTCATACCGATCGACGATGAGTCCTGGTAGAAAATCCCCTTCACCATTGATTAAACGATAAGCCGTGGTGTCTGGAGAGAAAAACTTGATGCGCAAAGCGGTAGCTAATTCTAAGTTATTTTTAAAAGCTTCTAAGGGAGGTTGGTTGCCAAAAGAGAGCATCCGCCCAAAAATTTTTGCTTTTGAATTGAAATAAGCACTGCCTAGTAAATCCCCCTGATGAGAATAAACAGGAAGAATCTCTCCACGCAAATTTTGAGGCAGATGAGCGACAGCTCCTGAAAAAATCCAGGGATGACGATTTAAAATAGCTTTTTCTTTACCGACTTTCAACGTAACTTTCTTAACAAGCATAAATTAAACTACTAAGGAGAGAGGATTAACTTCTAAAAAGGTGCAAAACAGACACAAAGCCAGGCTATAATCCAAATCAGGCCGCCAAGCGGAGTTATCCGCCCTGCGAATGCATTGCCAGATAAAGCCATATAATACAAACTTCCCGAAAATACAATAATGCCGACCGTAAATAACCAACCAGCCGTTTGTAGTAAAATCCCGGAAAGATGCTGAGGCTCTAAAGCTAATAAAATTAATCCTAAAGCATGGTACATTTGATAACGAACACCTACTTCAAAAGTAACCAACCTTTCTTTAGAAATTTTCTGCTTTAACGCATGAGCCCCAAAAGCACCTAAAATGACTGCAGTCATTGCAAAAAATGCACCTATAGAAAAGAATAAAGAAGAAAAGGCCATATTATAAAGGCTCCAAAAAAGAAGAGCTTAGCTTGGATGGCTACTAAATATCAAAATGAATTTTCAACTTAGCTTTTATTTCTGCTAAAAGCCCCTTAAACATCTTTTAAGGGATATATTTTGATAGTGCCCATTAAAAACGTCCCAATATTTTTTTACTGAGCAGTAGCAATCCTGCGTTGTTTGAATAAAGATAATGAAACTTGTAGAGGGAGTGAACGTCTAGCCTCGAAAAAAAGTTCTTTGAAGCCTGCGCGCTATTTATAAGAAAAGGGTTAGCTTCCAAGCTTTACTTCCCTTTCCAGGCTACACCTACAGAGCCTATTTGAGTAGTACCAGCAAAGCAATTAAAATTTTAGAACAAACTTTGAATAAACAGAAAATAATTATTATTGAATTTTTTTCTATGAAACTATGAATAGCAGCAGGGCAAAATTTCTACCAGGAAAGATTTAAACCTCCTTTTATCTGCAAAAATTTACCGACCTTACTTACTTTTTTGCTAATGCATAGCATACCCTAACGCATCCATGGCAGCTTCCTTGATAGACTCTGTTAAAGTAGGATGGGAATGAGACAAGCGAGCAATATTTTCTAAGGTGGCTTTCTTTTGGATTGCGAGAGCTCCTTCTTCAATCATTTCTGAGGCATGCGAGCCTAATATGTGCAACCCAACCACTCTTTCTGATTTCTTATCTCCAATGATTTTTACTATTCCTTCACTCTCGCCCATACAGCGTGCTCTAGCGTTTCCTTTAAAAAAGGCAGTACCTACCATCACCTCTAATCCAGCTTCTCGTGCTTCTGTCTCGTTGAGCCCCACGGCCGCAGCTTCGGGATGAGTATAAACCACATGAGGAAGAGCCATATAATTAACATAAGCTGCCATTCCAGCTATGATCTCAGCAACAGCCATACCTTCGTCGGAAGCCTTATGCGCTAGCATAGGACCATCCACAATGTCGCCGATGGCAAAAATATGCGGCAGGCTAGTCCTGAAAAAATTATCAATATTTAATGTTCCTCTGTTTGATTTTTTTACATCAATTTGCTCTAAGCCGAGCCCGTCTGTATGAGGCTTTCTTCCTACCGCGACTAGCAAGAGATCGCTATGTAAATTTTTCCTTTCGCCTCCCTCTTCAAATTCAACGGTTACTCCTTCTCTTTCATATTTTGCTGATTGGACTTGAGCCGCGAGATGAAATTCTATTCCTTGCTGTTTTAATCCCCTTAACAAATGTTTTCTAATCGTTGGATCCATAGCTAGGCATATTTCCTCTGCCTTTTCAATGACATGAACTTGAGTGCCTAAGCGACGATAAATTGAGGCCATTTCCACTCCAATCGCTCCCGCCCCAATTACGGCCATTTGTTTGGGCACTTTTTCCAAACTCAAGGCTCCCGTGGAAGAGATAATTTTCTTTTCATCAAAAGCTAAAAAAGGCAATCCTACGGCCTCCGATCCTGTAGCTAAAATAAAATAGTTGCCTTTTATCCTCTCTATTCGGCCATTATTTGTTACTTCAACCACATAAGGATCTACGAATGTGGCTATACCTCTGATGCTTTCCACCTTATTTTTTTTAAATAGTCCCCTTATCCCCTCCGTGAGGCTAAACACCACTTTTGCTTTGCGCTGCATCATCGTTTCAAAATTAACTTTTATTTCATTAGCTTCTATTCCTAAGTCTTTACTTTCTTTTACAAGCCATTCCCAATATCTTGTAGATTGTAATAATGTTTTAGAAGGAATACAGCCGACATTTAAGCATGTACCTCCTAGCGACTGAGCCTTTTCTATACACGCTACCTTCATTCCTAATTGAGCTGCACGTATAGCTGCCACGTAACCGCCCGGTCCCGCTCCTATTACTACTACATCGAATTGTTGTGTTATCATGGTAATCGCCTGCTTTTTTACTTTTATTTCACTAGTAGACTTAATTGGCAATAAAAAGAGCCTTATCAGGAAGAGCGCAGTTGCTAGCTTGCCTGCTAAATCTCCACAAATTTTATTGGAAGCTTTTATAGCTTTTCTACTGTTTTAATGGATAGCTAATGAGAGTTTTACAAAATCTACAAACGCTTTATCTTTAATCCTTCCTTATTGCCTCATTAAAGATCTTAAATTATTTACTTAATAGCCCAAGGAGCATAACCGCTGGGCATTCTATAATGCTCTTCAAATAAGCTAAGAAAGAAGCCGCCTCCTTACTCCTAACAAAACGGTAATCGTAGCTTAAAGCTAAATGCATGATAGGTCGAATGGTGATTTGATCATCAACCACTACAGGATGTTTAATAATGTTATGTAGGGCTAGAATAGCTCTTTGGTTACCGGTAAGAAGAGGTGTAGAAAGCATAGAATCATAAAGGCCAGCATCAGTGATGGCAAAGCTACCTGTATGAAGGTCTCCTACAGAAAGGGAGCCTTCATATGCCTGATGGGTAAGTTTTTCGATAGTCCTTTCAATTTCTGCATAAGAAAGCTTATCACCATGGCAAAGAACAGGTACTACTATACCCTGTGCAGTCTCCACAGCTATACCCATTTCGTAAGAGGAGTCCTGAGCGCTTTGCTCTTCTTTAACGTACGCATGAATGGAGGGAAATTGAGGTAAGGCAGCCACGCAAGCTTTAACAAAGAAAGAGATTAGGCTTAATTCCTTCTCATATTTTTCCTTAAAGACTTTTTGATAATTGTCACATAGGTGGATAATCTGTGACAGATCTACTTCATTGAATGTTGTCAGCATAGTTGCTGTACTTTCTATCTGGGCGGCCTGAGAAGCTGAAGATCTTTGAGTAAAATCCCTATTGCCATGCGATTTATGCGGATGAAAAGACCAAGCAAGAGATTCCTGCTCAGAAAGAGAAGAAAGAGATCTTTTTTGCCCCTCTTCTTTAAGCTCTTTAATAAAATCCTCTTTTTGGTAACGTATGCTTTTAGAAGATTTTTTAGGGTTTTCTACAGAATCTTGTATAGAAGGTAAAAATTGCTGGGGTGGGAAACTAAGTTCTACAGATTTGGCTGCCTCTTCAGTATCAATATACCCTAACACCTGCCCGATGGTAACTTTATCGTGGAGCTGTATGTTAAAATGGATTACCCCCTTTTGAGGAGCATATACCATCTGATTGACTTTATCAGTCTCTAACTCCAGGATTTCATCCTCAACTCCTACTTGTGAACCAGAGGGTCTAATGATACTAACTACAGTTGCTTCGAAAATAGACTCTCCCATAGAAGGAACTTTAAATTCAATTTTCATTATCGATCTCATTCATTATAAGGTTAACCGCAGGTTTAAAATTAGGAAATCTTTTATCTAGAAAAACAAAATTAGCATGATGGCAGCGTGTTCCATTTTATGCAAAACATAATCATCTCTAACAGAAGATGCAATATTTTTTTATTCCTCTATTTATTAGAGAGAGAGCCTAAAAAACTTGTCAACAAGTAAGGAAGAGGAATTATAGCTATTGCTCTTTTTAGACTCCCCTGGCGCTTTTTCTTGCTAGTTTTAAAGCATTTTTGAAATTATTTATTTTATTGTTAAGAACCCTGATAAAGTTCTTTTAGGCTATTGTTTCCCACCCTTAACAGCTTTTTCAGCCACGAATTTCTTTAATCTGCTTCCCAGGCTTCAATGATTGCTTCTAAAATAGATAATGAAGATCGCGCTTTCTTTTAACTTTATCAGCTATGACTTGCTTAGCTCAGTTGCTTTTAATGCTAAAACTTTTAATCCATTTTTAATATTGCTAATAAATTTTGGAGAAAAAAATTGATGATTTAGGGACCTTGTTGCATAAATGATATAATAGCTCATATCCTTAAGTTAGCACCTATTGCCTTGGGCATTCCAAATTTTATCATCTTATTCATAACTAAAAAATTGGCATATAATTCTGCCTGTTAATAGGCTAATTTCCTAGAGCGAAAATTTCCTCCAAAGCTTCTTTTAAAGCGGTACATCGCCGTTTCAGCAAGCGATCTTCTATGATAGCCACAAAGCTTCTTCCAACGCTGCCTGGCCTCCTCATCTTCTCCAAAGCATTGAATAATTTTTAAAGCATCATTTCTTTTTTTTTCATCCAGGACTTGTCCGCCTCTTGGCTTAGCCTTCCTCCTCTTTTTGGAGGTACCAAAGGATCTGCACCCACACATGAGATGATAGGAAGGATGGCAGGCAGGTTGTCACTTAAGTGGAGCTTTTGCAGCTTGGATATCTGGCCGGTTTCTGCTGGCAGAATGGAGAGCTGGTTTTGATTTAAGGGCGGATGATTTGTTTAAAGATAAGTTGGCTAAAAGTTTTTATTTCATTTTAGCCCCTCCCACTCCCAATTTAGAAGTACTTATGGCCATTCGACAATAGAAAACGCTGCCTTATCTTTTCTGCAATATCTTTCAAAGGATTTTCCGCTAATTTAAGCTCGGTAAGCTGAGGCAACTGCCCGATTTCTGCAGGAAGGCTGGTGAGCTGGTTTTGGTTTAAGGAAAGCCATTTTAGCTGAGACAATTGCCCGATTTCTGCAGGAAGGTTGGTGAGCTGGTTTTGATTTAAGTCAAGCCTTTGCAGCGAAGACAATTGCCCGATTTCTGCAGGAAGGCTGGTAAGCTGGTTTTGGTTTAAGGAAAGCCATTTTAGCTGAGACACTTGCCCGATTTCTGCAGGAAGGCTGGTAAGCTGGTTTTGATTTAAGTCAAGCCTTTGCAGCGAAGACAATTGTTCGATTTCTGCAGGCAGGCTGGTAAGCTGGTTTTGCTTTAAGTAAAGCTCTTGCAGCTTAGACAATTGCCCGATTTCTGCAGGCAGAGTGGTGAGTTGGTTTTGGTTTAAGTAAAGCCTTTGCAGCGAAGACAATTGTTCGATTTCTGCAGGAAGGCTGGTAAGCTGGTTTTGGTCTAAGTAAAGCCATTTTAGCTGAGACAATTGCCCGATTTCTGCAGGAAGGCTGGTAAGCTGGTTTTGGTTTAAGTCAAGCCTTTGCAGCGGAGACAATTGCCCGATTTCTGCAGGAAGGCTGGTAAGCTGATTTTGGTCTAAGTAAAGCCCTTGCAGCTGAGACAATTGCCCGATTTCTGCAGGAAGGTTGGTGAGCTGGTTTTCTCTTAAGTCAAGCGTTTGCAGCTTAGATAACTGGCATATTTCTGGGGGTAAATAAGCCAAGCCTGCTTTAGATAAACTTAGCAAAGTTAAGTCTTTACAATTTTCTTCAATCCAATCTCTAAGTAGCTCTCCTTTTTTTTCTAAAGGTAAATACTTGATTTTTTCTTGACTTAAGTATGCCCCTCCACCAGGCAGTGCTTTCCACATTAACAGACGATTAATATTTATAAGATAGGAGGCATAGTTAGCCAGAGTAAAACACCTTTTTTCCTGGGTTTCCCATTTAAATTCTAGCTCTGCAGGAGCAAGGGATTTAGCTAGAGTAAAGACCTTCTTGAAGATCGCCTTAGCTTTTTCTCCTTCAGAAAGCCTATCATCCAGCTTATAAATTCTATCTAAAATAAAAGCCTGCTTGCTAATATCCCCTTGGGAAACATGTACTTTACCTATTTGCTTATAAAGAGAAGGCATCACTTCAGAAACCAGCAGATGATGCCATCTTTTACAGACGCTAAATAAGGGAGGAGCTACGCAAGCCTCTAAGATAGAGAGTAGCAATTCATTGGGCAAGCTTTCAATAGAGGTCGAAGAGATAGGATGCATTTTATTTCCTTGGGTAGCGATGACTTTTCAGCATTTTTATTTATAAAGACAATATAAAAGAATTAAAAAGGCACGTCAAAACAATTCATATCCTTACCAATGAAAAACAACTCCCAAATGTTCTACTGGCGCATTTTTTCCAGATAAATCCAAGAAAAAGAGAGGGGGCCTTCCAAGCATTCAGGAGTAGCCACAGGTTTTGGCGATTAAGTGACCCGACAATTTCAGTTGGCTAAGAGAATGAGATTGATTCTTTGCCTTATTTGAGAAAAACGACTCTTTTTGGCGTAATGTTTTAATTCTTCTATTGAATGATGGAATACAATACGCCTAGCTTCTTCCTGTCAAGAAAGGTTGTTCTCCCAGCCTAGCAATCTGCAGAAAAAGAGAGAAACTTCTTGTCATTATAAATGTGTAGATTAGCTTAAGCTTACTTATTTGCGGGAAGGAAAGCGGATGACTTGTTTAAAAATAAGATGGTTAAAAGTTTTTTGTTTCATTTTAGCTCACTCCATTTAACCAATACTTACGACCATTCTACAATTGAAAACGCTGTCTTATTTTTTTGGTGATATTTTTCAAAGGATTTTCCGCTAATTCAAGCTTGGTAAGCCCAGAAAGCTGTCCTATCCCTGCAGGAAGGCTGGTGAGCTGGTTTTGATTTAAGTAAAACCCTTTCAGCCGAGACAGCTGCCTGATCTCTATGGGTAGAGCGGTGAGTTGGTTTTGATTTAAGTGAAGATATTGCAGCTGTGACAATTGCCCGATTTCTGCAGGCAGAGCGGTGAGTTGGTTTTGGTTTAAGTAAAGCCATCCCAGCCGAGACAATTGCCCGATTTCAGTAGGAAGGCTGGTGAGTTGGTTTTGGTTTAAGTAAAGTCTTTCTAGTTGAGACAGCTGCCAGATTTCTGTAGGCAGAGCGGTGAGCTGGTTTTGATTTAAGTTAAGCAGTGACAGCTGAGACAGCTGCCCGATCTCTGTATGCAAAGCGTTGAGTTGGTTTTGGCTTAAATGAAGCCATTGCAGCTGAGACAATTGCCCTGTTTCAGCAGGAAGGCTGGTGAGCTGGTTTTGACTTAAGTCAAGCCGCGTCAGCCGAGACAATTGCCCGATTTCAGTAGGAAGGCTGGTGAGCTGGTTTTGATTTAATTCAAGCGTATGCAGCTGAGGCAGCTGCCCAATTTCTGCAGGCAGAGCAGTGAGCTGGTTCTGATTTAATTTAAGCGTATGCAGCTCAGACAGCTGCCCGATTTCTGCAGGCAGAGCGGTGAGCTGATTTTGATTTAAGTCAAGCCCTTTCAGCTGAGGCAACCGCCCGATTCCTGCAGGAAGGCTGGTGAGCTGATTTTGATTTAAGCGAAGATATTGCAGCTCAGGCAGCTGCCCGATTTCTGTAGGCAGGCTGGTGAGCTGGTTTTGATTTAAGTAAAGCCGTATCAGATTAGCCAGCTGCCCGATTTCTGCAGGCAGACCGGTGAGCTGGTTTTGATTTAAGTAAAGCCCTTTCAGCTGAGACAATTGACCCATTTCTGTAGGCAGAGAGGTGAGCTGGTTTAGGCTTAAATCAAGCTCTTGCAGCTGAGACAATTGGCCTATTTCTGGGGGTAAATAAGTCAAGCCTGCTTTAGATAAATCTAAAGCCGTGATGTTTTTACAATTTTCTTCAATCCAATCTCTAAGAAGCTCTCCTTTTTTTTCTAAAGGTAAGTGCTTAATTTCTTCTCGGCCCAAGTATTCTTCCCCATCAGGAAGTTTTTTCCAAAGCAAAAGGCGATTAATATTTAAGAGATAAGAAGAGTAATTAGCCAAAGTTAAGCCTCTTATTTCTTCTGTTTTCTCTTTAAATTCTAAAGGAGAAATAGATTTAGCTAAGGTAGAAACTTGTTTAAAAACTTGATAAACTTTTTCAATAGAAGTAAGTCCATGATTGAGTTGATAAACTCTAGCTAACATAAGAGTTCGCGGGGTAGTGGCATCTCCCCTGGGAAAATGAAGCTGGGCTATTTTTTTATAAAGAGAAGGCATCACTTCAGAAGCCAGCAGATGATGCCATCTTTTACAGACGCTAAATAAGGAAGGAACTGCGCAAGCCTCTAAGATAGGGAGCAGCAATTCATTGGGCAAGCTTTCAATAGATGCCGAGGAGATAGGGTGCATTTTATTTCCTTGGGTAGTAATGACCTTTTAGCATTTTATTTATTAGAGACAATATAAAAAAATTAAAAAGGCAAGTCAAAACAATTCATATCCTTACCAATGAAAAACAGCTCACAGATAATCTACCACGCTTTTACTTCAGAGAGATTTAAGGAAAGGGGGGACCTTCCAAGCATTTAGGAGCAACCCCAGGTTTTGGCGATTAAGTGACGCGGCAATTTTGGTGTGGCTAAAAGAATGAGATTGATTCTTTGCCTTATTTGAGAAAAACGACTCTTTTTGGCGCAATTTTTTAATTCTTCTACAGCATGATGGAATGCTATACCCCTAAATTCTTTCTGTCAAGAAAAGTTGTCCTTCCAGCAGGGTTAACGCATTTAATTTTACTTGATAAGTAAAAATATTTTCCTCACAACTTTTTCTTTAATACAGGAGAAGCCATGTCAGAGGATGACACCGTCATTAGGGGATTTTTAAAAATTGTCCCGGACCCAAGAATAGAACGATGCAAAAAATACAGCTTAGAATCCATTTTATTTATAGCTCTAACAGGGATGCTCTGTGGGGCAGATAGCTTTATAGAAATTGTAGATGTAGCGGACGCTAATTTAGAATGGTTAAAAAAATAT
>NZ_JAEMUE010000045.1:0-56832 GCF_018342435.1 Neochlamydia sp. AcF65 | reverse complement strand
AAAGCCAAGAAGTTTTCAAAGAGATTGAAAATAAGTTCAAGGCGCTAGATCATCCTGAGCAGGAGAATGGCTTAGTAAGATGCTATAGGTATATGGAAAAAAGACTGGATATGATGAATTATAAAAACGCTTTAGATAAGGGCTTACCGATTGGGTCAGGCGAGATAGAAAGTAGTCATAGACATGTGGTACAAAAGAGGCTGAAGATAGCGGGAGCTTGGTGGAAGACAGAAAATGCTAATGCGATGCTAAGCTTAAGAATAGGTAGATTAAATGGTTATTGGGAAGCTTACTGGAATTCTTACAAAGCTGCGGCTTAAAAAAGATTGCCAACACTTTTGTTTACACCCCTTAACAGAAGCACATTTCTGATTTATTGACCTTATGTTAAAAGATCAGTATAATTGCACTCCTAAGCTTTAATCTTTAAGCCTAAATAAGGTATCATAAAGCCCATCTAAGGATTTAGAAAAAAGCTAAGAAAATTATTATTTTTTATTAAAACTTTTCTTATAAAGTTTGAAATTTATTTTTACACACTTTAATCAAGCTTATTGCTACCCTTTTGCCTATCACCTCTAAGCCCTCCACAATTAGCAAGTTACTAGCTAATTGAAATAAATAAGAATCCTGATTATAATTGGAATAGGTTAGAAGTTTAGCTTTAATTCCTTTTTTAACGCATTTAATTTCTATCTTAAGTCTATTGCCCTCCACCTAAAAAGCTTACATCCCTCCTGTTAACATTAGATAAATTAAAAAAAATAAAATTTACTTTGTAGACGGTGGAAGCCATTCCAAAACTCCTTGACCATTCAGAGAGAAAAGAATTATACTAGACTTGTAAAGTGAAAGAATTTTTTGTCATCATTTAGGCACTGAGAAATATTTAAATTTTGTTGCCACCAATAAAATTTCTTTATTTTTGCCAATTTATTTCTAAGCAAAGGCTGTGGCTATGGGCGAAAAAACTGAAGAAGCAACACCAAAAAAGTTAAGGGATGCCAAAAAGAAGGGTCAGGTAGCTAAATCTCAAGACCTTCCTTCTGCTTTTACCTTTATTGTCTCGGTTTATGCAGCCGTAGCATTAAGTTCAACCCTCTATCAGCAATTAGGAGATTTCACGGTAGGGACTTTTCGCATGATAGCCACCACTAATCTGGATGTGGCTATTCCTCAGCTCTATTACCAATCTGCTATTGTAATCTTTATAGCTAGCATTCCTCTGATGGCTATCGTATGTGTAGTCGGCGTTATCGTCAATTTTTTAACCGTTGGCCCGGTTTTTGCTATAGAAGTATTTAAGTTTGACCCCAAGAAATTTAATCCGATACAAAACTTAAAAGCAAAATTTAAGCTTAAGACTTTAATTGAATTGTTGAAATCAACATTAAAGTTATTTATTGCTAGCTACTTAATCTACCAGGTCATGATGAAGAGCTTACCCATTTTGATAAAAACAGTATCTATGCCGATGATCTCTGCTTTGTTGGTTTTTGATGCTTTTTTGATGGAAGTAGTAGCAAAAATAGGCTTATTTTTTATTATCATAGCGGTAGCCGATTTTATCTATCAGAAGAAAACGTTTGCTAAAGAAATGAAAATGGAAAAATTTGAGGTCAAGCAAGAGTATAAAAACTCGGAAGGAGATCCTCATATTAAAGGTAAACGAAAGCAAATTGCCCATGAAATTGCTTATTCAGAGGGACCTGCAGCAGGTGTTAAAAAAGCCAAGGCAGTTGTCACTAATCCTACCCACCTAGCTATAGCGATAGGATACGAACGAGAGATAGATGCAGCTCCTTACATCTTAGTAATGGGTAAAGATTTACTAGCAGAAAGAATTATTAAACTTGCCGAAGAATACGAAGTTCCGGTTTTACGGAATATTAAATTAGCCCATCGACTCTGGGAATCTGGGGAAATCTATCAGTACATTCCCGAAGACACCTATGAAGCCTTAGCAGAAATACTACGGTGGGTTAGCTCGTTAAATACCGAGGCTCAATACGATTATATAGGGGAAAAGTGACACATGAACTTTTTTAGAAAAATTTTGGACGGAATAACTGCCCGCCTAGGAGGAGAAAGATCGCTTGAAAATATTTCAAGATCAAGTGATGTCTTTCTTGCTTGCTTGATCATTGGTATTTTAATGATGATCATCCTTCAGCTGCCTCCTCACCTCATTGATTACTTAATTGCCTTTAACTTAGCTATCTCAGTGGCTCTCTTAATGGTAGGGATGTATATCCCTAGCGCTGTGCATTTATCTATTTTTCCCTCTTTACTGCTGATTACGACTCTCTACCGGCTAGGATTAAATATTGCTTCTACCCGTCAAATTTTATTACATGCTAATGCCGGCGAGATTATTTATGGTTTCGGTAATTTTGTTGTCGGCGGCAACTTTGTAGTGGGAGGAGTTATATTTCTTATCATTACCTTGGTCCAATTTATTGTCATCACTAAAGGTGCCGAACGGGTGGCAGAGGTAGCCGCACGTTTTACTTTGGATGCGATGCCCGGTAAGCAAATGAGTATCGATGCTGATATGAGGGCAGGGATTTTAGACCAAAACCAAGCCCGTGAAAAACGCCTAGCCATCCAAAAAGAGAGCCAGCTATATGGTGCGATGGATGGTGCGATGAAATTTGTGAAAGGTGATGCGATCGCAGGCATTGTAATTACCCTCATAAACATTATAGGTGGAATTATTATCGGTAATACGATGAATGGAATGACCATGGCGGATGCCGCCCAAACCTATAGCGTTTTATCGATTGGTGATGGTCTGGTATCTCAAATTCCATCTTTATTGATTACTATTACTGCAGGTTTGGTTACTACACGTGTTTCCAATGAAACTTCCGATTCTAACTTAGGTGCTGAAATATCAGGGCAAATTTTAAAGCAGCCTAAGGCTCTGTTGCTGGCTGCGGCCTTTTTAATGGGCATGGCCATTATGCCTGGATTTCCTGCCGCCCCCTTCTTAATCCTTTCTGCAGGCATGGGTTTAATTGGCTACTCTCTTATGTCAGCGGCAAGGTTGAAAAGAGAAGCAGCAGGTGGCCTTACTTCAGCAGGCGGGGGAACTATTTCTTCAGTAGCCGCAGCAAGCCCAAGTATAGACACTTCTGTTTCCGGCCATAAAGTAATTGCAGGTGGAGGCATTGATAATTACGCTCTCACCCTTCCTGTGATTCTAGAATGTGGTAGACACTTAAGTGGAGAGATCCAAAAAGCCCAAAAAGGACAAAGCTTTGTCGATCAAATGATTCCTAAGATGCGACAAGCTCTCTATGCCGATCTGGGTGTGAGATTTCCTGGCGTGCACGTACGTACAGACTCCCCTGTCCTTGAATCTGATGAATATTCCATTCACCTAAATGAAGTTCCTATTATTCGAGGAAGAGCTTTAGAAAACAGCGTGCTAACAAACGAAAGTGAAGAAAATCTTAAGCGCTACAACCTTCCTTACGTGAGCTATAAGAACTCCTTAGGGATGCCTTCCTTATGGGTAAGTATACAAAACAAAGAGCTTTTAGATAAAGCGGGTATCAAATATTGGAATGCCTTAGAGGTGATGGTTTTGCATGTATCTTACTTTTTTCGCCATTATGCTAATGAATTTGTGGGCATTCAAGAAGTAAAATCGATGATTGAGTTTGTAGAGAAATCTTTTCCTGATCTAGTCAAAGAAGTTACCCGTTTAATTCCCCTCCAGAAAATGACCGATATCTTTAAACGTTTAATTCAAGAACAAGTTTCAATCAAAGACTTACGCACAATTTTAGAAGCTTTAAGTGAATGGGCTCAAACAGAAAAAGATACAGTTTTGCTGACTGAATATGTACGTTCCTCCCTTAAACGCTACATTAGCTTTAAGTATTCACAAGGACAATCTGTTCTTTCGGTTTATATTTTAGATCCTGAAATTGAAGATATGGTGCGAGGGGCTATTAAACAAACTTCTGCTGGCTCCTATTTAGCTTTAGATCCTGATTCTGTGCAATTGATTCTGCAAAGCATCCGTAATACCGTGGCGCCTCCTCCTCCTGGAGGGCAACCCCCCGTTATCCTAACAGCCATCGACGTTCGCCGATTCGTTCGCAAGCTTGTAGAGATGGAGTTTTCTGATATCTCGGTAGTTTCCTACCAAGAAATTGTTTCTGATATTCGTCTTCAACCCTTAGGGAGAATACAGATAGGATAGCCTAATTTTAACGTTAAGTTTCACAAGAAGGTAAGACTATGGTCGTAGATCTTGGACATTTACAGAACCCTGATGGATTGAAACAAATCTTGATGGGAATGAAAGAGGATCAAGCATCCGATAAATTGGTAGCAAAAGCTGCTATTATCGCTTCTGAGCAGAAAGCAGAATTGCAAGAGCAACAATCGGAGGAAAAAAACCCCTTAGCAGCAGCGCTACGCCGCTCAGATCGTCAGATTAAAGCTCATACTTCTAGTGTTAAAAAAGCTAAGGAAGCCAAATTAGCGCAGAAAAAGTTAATGCCACCTAAAGAGCTAGAGGAAGGGGCTCAACAATTCTCCAAGAGAAACCCTCAATTTCCTCCTGCAGGCTTACTCGCCTTAACTGAAAAGCTTAAAGATGGCATGAGTAAGCAAGATATCTTGGAAATGATTCATAAAGAATATCCCAATCCCATTGAAGCTAGCTTAGCTTTAGAATTTCTTATCTCTGTAGCCTTAGAGGATTTTAAAGACACTCTTCAGGTTGCGCAAGTAGATTTGAACAAGGAAATCATTGATAAACGTGAACAGGAAGTAGCCCATAAGGTCGAGACGGAAGCCAAAAAGGCTACACAAGAAGCCACAGAAGCGGCTTTAAAAATTGTCCAAGGAGGGGATCTCAATAAATTATTAGATTACTTGATGTCAAATCCTATTGAAGCCACAGCTATTTATAAAATGTTAGATGAAGGCTATGGAAAAAATCTAAAAAAAATTGAGTCTTTTCTTTTAAAAAAATGTGGGATAGAAATAAATAAGCTGAAGAAGCTAGATGATAAAGAAGATGTGGCCCACATGAAAAATACAATGGCTCTTTTAAAAAAATTGCAAGCTATCATGGGCGTTGACAGGTATTTTGAAATTCGAAACGCTAACAAACCTATAAAAGCCGCTAGAGCTAGCTAGAATTTTTAACCACGATTGATTATGGCAAAATTTACTGCCCATGAAGTTTCTAGGCAATTTTTATATCTGGCTGCAGAAAGATTTTTGTCGTCCGATAAGATTATCCAGGCAGCCGTGAAAGCTGGTGCACAGACAATAGAGGATAAGATTACTTTGATTAACCAGATGCGTGATGCAGTTAGGCAAGTTTCTATTCATCATATTTTTCGCTCTGTCCAGCATCGCGATGAAATGTTTAGTGCCATCCTGGAAGCTTTAAGTGACTTAGAAGATCAATTAGAAGAAGAGCTAATTAAACAAGAAGAAGAACAGCAGCTACATATTAACCCTAATAATGAATGAGGTTTTAATGCCTTCTCATAATCTAGAATCGCTTCTGAAAGATCTTGGAGAGAAAATTGAACTTTCGCATTTAGAACCGACAGGAAATAATAATATCACCCTTCTTTTAAAAGGCAACAATGAGGTGGTATTGCAGAAGCATAACACTCAGCCTTATCTGATCATTTCGTTTGAAATCCTTGAATTGCCGGCCGGCCGTTTTCGTGAAAATATCTTTCGCGAAGCTCTTAAATTTAATCATCTAAATAAAGCTCATGAAGGCATATTTGCTTTTAGTAAAAAAACTCAAGTGTTTTTTTTGTTTGATATGTTACCTTTTGATGAAATCTCCGGTGAGCAAGTCAATACAATTATGCAGAATTTATCAGAAAAAGTGACTCTTTGGAAAGAAGCTCTTAACCGCGGAGAGATTCCCACCATCGGCTTTTCTAGCTTAACTTCTCCAGGAGGAGGTAGCAGCTTTTTTGGCATACGGCCTTGATGGGCTCATATTTTCTTAAGGCCAGGCAGCTAAGCTGTCTTTATTCTTTAGAGAGATTTTTGGCCAAGAAAGCCTAAAAACAAGCATAAAGCTGCTTATCTTATTTTGAAAATCAATGGCTAAGGATGCTTTAGCCCTTTTTTTGTATTTATTCTTATATAGACTATCTATTAATCTGCAGGCATGACAATGATAACGCCCCAGCTTTGTAACTCGCTTTTGGCCACTCCCTCAGCTCCCGGCTGGAAGGCAGTGGGCATAAAACCACACCACGGCATTAATGTTCCCCTATTCTCTTTACATACCCAAGTTAGTGGAGGCATAGGCGAATTTCATGACTTAAAATGGGTGATTGATTGGTGCCATCAAGTTAATTTTAATCTGATCCAGCTTCTTCCTCTCAATGACACGGGCCCTGAACCTAGTCCCTATAGCTCTATTTCAGCTTTTGCTTTAAATCCTCTACATATAAGTCTTTCTTCCCTTCCAGATGTAGAAACTTATAAAGATTTAACAGGCCTACTTGCTGAATTGCAATTGCTCACAAAAAAACAGCGTGTGGATTACCCTACCCTCCATATTAAACGCGATCTCTTTTTGCAGCTCTACTATCAATATACGTATGCGCATCAATCTCAATCTCCTGGCTACCTAAATTTTACTAAAGAAAATCCTTGGCTGCAGAGCTATGCTCTTTTTAAGGCATTAAAAAAAATTAGCAATTGGCAACCTTTAGATAGCTGGCCTTCAGAACTTCAAGATCCTTGTTCAGCAGAAATAAAGCGGCTGCAAAAAAAATATGAAACCCAAATTTCCTATCATATATTCCTACAATATCTCTGTTTCAAACAATTTGAAGAAGTACGAAAGTATGCTCGATCTAAGGACATCTTATTAAAAGGCGATATCCCTATCCTCATTAGCCGAGAAAGCGCTGATGTATGGCTTCATCGTAAACTTTTCATCATGGATCAAAATGCTGGGGCTCCCCCCGATATTTATAGCCAAGAAGGGCAAAATTGGCACTTTCCTCTTTACAATTGGGAGGAGATGGAAAAAGATCATTATACCTGGTGGCAAGAGCGTTTAAAAGTGGCCGGTCGCTTATATGATATTTTTCGCATCGATCATGTCGTGGGTTTTTTTCGTATATGGGCCATCCCTTTAGGTAAAGCTAGCGCTGAGGGAAATTTTTTTCCTGAGGATGAAACACAATGGGTTCCTTTAGGTAAAAAGAATCTTGCCATGATGCTAAAAAATTGCTCGATGCTACCGATTGGTGAAGACTTAGGGGCTGTCCCTGTGAAGGTAAGAGAATGCTTAAAAAGCTTAGGGATATGCGGCACAAAAGTTATGCGATGGGAAAGAGATTGGCAAGGAGATAAAAGCTTTATTGATATCCATGCTTATCCGCCAGAGAGCATGACCACAGTTTCTACCCATGATTCCGAAACGTTAAAGCAGTGGTGGAAAAATCATCCTGAGGAAGCCCTTTATCTATGCCAAGCCAAGGGGTGGGAGTATGAGCCTGCCTTATCATTTGAGAAAAATCTAGCCATCCTTAAAGACAGCCATCGCTCTCCTAGCCTTTTTCATATTAATCTTCTCAATGAATACTTTTCCCTTTTTCCCTACATGACCTGGGATGAGCTCAGCGATGAGCGCATTAATGATCCATCGGGACACTCCACTACCAATTGGACCTATCGCTATCGCTTGTGTTTTGAAGAGATTTATCATAACAGCGAATTAATAGCTCTCATGAAGAGCTTAGTTAAAGTAAAAAATTAAATGAAAATGCGCTTGATTTTCTTTATCTTTCTTATTTTTTTCTATCCATCTTTAGGGAAAGCAAGAGAGCCTAGTCATGCTAAGATTAAAACGCTCTATAGTAGCTTAAATCCTCATTCGATTGCAGAGCACCTTGCCTTCTATCAGCTTTATCCTCAAAGCATAGAAGGCAAAAAAGCTTGCCATGAGGCATGGCAACTTCTTAATAAAAGCAGTGGTAATGAAATAGTTTCTTTATCCTCCTTGCCTGATGTAAATTCCATCCTTCAAGCGATCATTGCTTTAATTAACAAAGAACCTAATGAAGAGCTCCCTACTCTTTCAGGGGCAGAACTAAATGTGATAAATAAGCTCTGTAGTCAACTAGGCAATAGAAGTCTAAAAGGCTATAAGGCCACTTCAGAAGCAGATATGATTGCTTTACCTTCCCAAGAGATTGATTTAGCACGAGGGATTTTTTTATCGCAACTAGGTGGGGGGCCGGCAGCCCTTTTACAAATTGATAGCTATGAAGCGCTGATAGATTTGATGGCTCTTCAAATATTAGCTCAAATTCCTACAGATGCTACTCCTGAACAAATAATTAAAGCGATTAATCATTTTGTGTTTACCGAAATGGAGTTTCGTTTTCCCCCTCACTCTTTATATGCTAAAAATATAGATATTTATACTTTTTTACCCGCTGTACTTGATTCTAGAAAAGGAGTCTGCTTAGGAGTTTCTATTCTTTACCTTAGCTTGGCCCAACGTCTTAGTTTACCCTTAGAGATGATCACTCCGCCTGGCCACATATATGTCCGTTATCATCAAGGTGACAAGGTTATCAACATTGAGACAACGGCACGAGGAGTTGAGCTTGAAAGTGAGGAATATTTGAGCATCGACACATGCCAGCTGCAGTTACGCGATCTTAAAGAAGTTATTGGCTTTGCTTATATCAACCAAGCTTCTGTATTTTTACAGGAAGAAAAATATGATCAGTCCTTAGCTATTTACCTAAAAGCCCTCCCTTATTTACCTCACGACATTTTGCTAAAAGAACTCTTGGGCTTTAATTATTTATTTGTGGGGAATCGTGAAAAGGCAATGGCTTTGTTAGAAGAAGTTAAAAATTATATTCCTACCTATACGATTAGCGGCAGTTCCCTAGCAGAAGATTATCTTTTAGGGAAAATAGATGCAGAAGGAATAAAAGCCATATTTAGGCGCGTAGATGAAACACGTGCCTCCATCCTCGAAAAGCAAAGCCGACTGGCTCAAGCTCTAAAAAAACATCCTCAGTTTCGAGCCGGCATGGCCGCTTTAGCTATCACATGGCTGCAACTCCATCGCGAAGGAGAGGCTCTTGAAATATTAGAGAAACATCATGCCCTTGAACCCTTCGATCCTACGACCAACTATTACATGGCAGCACTCTATGCAGAAAGAATGGATTATAATAAAGCCTGGGATCATCTAAAACTAGCAGAAAAAATTGCACATGGGCGTACTCATTTTCCACTTGCTTTAAAAGAACTTAGATATAAAATTGCCTACTTATGCCCGGAATTTCTTGCGGAGTAGATTGAAAAAAACTCTATGCATGCTTGCAGGCAGGGGTTAAAGCAACCCTTATAGCTTAAAGATGAGTGAGCAAAATTTTAGGCTTACTTTGTAAAAGCAAGCTGAAGAAAAAGCATCCTACATTTACTTCTAGGAGTCAAAGTCATTTTTATTAGAAATAATAAATTAAGAATGGATGACATTTGAAGTCGTAACCTACATCTTAAGAGGCTATAGCTGATGATAAAAAAGATCTCCCTTACCCTTCTATTGATACTCACCCTGACCGGTTTGGCATTTTTTTACTTGGCTCCTCGTAGGCAGTTTCTCCATTATCCTCAGAATACTATTTATCGTAGCCAAACGGTTCAGATCGCCGTACCTTCTTGCCCCCTACAAGCAAATTCTTTGATAGTAGAATCTATATTTCCCGAGAAAAGTCTCTCTCAATGGACTAAAAGGCAGCATGCTGAATCCTATCATCTTCTAGAGAATACAGCTCTATTATGGAAAGATAATGAATTTATCGATAATTTTATGATTGTTGCTACCATTCCTCCACGCATGCATGCTGATAATTTTTTCTGGGAAATTATTCCTTATACAAAAAAAAATTATAATTTATTTGAGCAGCTTTTAGTGCTAGGAAAGTTAACCTTTGATAGTCCCTGCCTTCCCAAAGCTGAACGTCAATCCATTAAAAGGAAATATCAAGATTATCTACCTTTTTTTTCCAAAAGTTATAGGCCTGTCCCTGAAGACAACTTTTGCCCTCCCGTCGATGCCTTTTGCCAGCCAGAGATTATTACCAAGCAGCTCCTCTACGAAGGTAAGCATATTCAGCTACTCTACAATCATGCCCCCATAGGGATAGGCGAAGAAAAACCTCATTTTTTAATTATTCCTAAAGCCCATCGTACAAATTTCATGGAACTTACCTTGGAAGAATATATAGAAGCTCAAGAGATTTCTTCTAAACTTATTTTATATTACAAGCAAAGAGGTTATCCTATTGTCTATATTTTTCATAAGTCAGGAAAGTATGCCGGACAAACTGTACCTCATTGGCATGAGCACCTTATTTTTGCCCCGCATCGCACCCATGAATTTGTAGGAAAATTAATGGCCTTGCAAAAAATGCTTCTTCCCACCTCTCCTCTTAATGAGAAAAAATTAAAAAAGCTTGTTGATAAATATCGCCTACAAGTAAAAGAGGCTTTAAACTCTTTAAATGATAGTAATTACACTAAGGAATAGCTATGGCTAAGATTAAAATTTATACTAAAACTGGCGATAAGGGTGAAACCACATTATTTTCTGGCCAGCGTGTCCTTAAAGATGATCCTTTCATCGAAGCTTTAGGCTCTGTAGATGAATGCAATTCAGCGATTGGAACGGCTCTTTCCCTATTACCTCATGATCCACAGTTACAGCTAACCAAAAAGCAACTAGAAACCATTCAACATACTTTGTTTGATCTGGGAGCCGCTATCGCTACTCCCCTCGGTCAGGCTTCAGCAAGTAAAGTTGAGCGCACACGTTTTGATCAGGAAGGCATTGAGATGTTAGAAAAATGGATTGACCTAATGGAAGAGCAACTCCCCCAACTTCATACTTTCATCCTCCCTGGCGGCCATCCTGCCGGTGCTTTCTTGCATCTAGCACGCAGCATTTGTCGCCGCGCCGAAAGGGATGTGATCCCTCTTACCAGAAACGCCGATATCTCAAAAAATGTAGCCATTTATCTTAATCGCTTGTCAGATTATCTCTTTGTGTGCTCTAGATATGCCAATCATCTTTGTAAGCAACCGGAGATCTTCTGGACTATGCATAAACATTCTTCCCTGCTGGAGAGCTAAAGGAAAACAGATCACCTCTAGAATGAGGTTATTTCTTCTTTTTTTAAAGTTTAAATAAATTTAATGGCAAAGAGCTCTTACACAGCTTATAAATTTTCCCTTCAAGGCAACCTCTATTTCACTATTACATATAAATAAAAAAGGTGCTTAATCCCACTCCCCAATATTTTTTTTGCAATGAATCAAAACGTTTTATCCATTCATACAGTCTTAAGAAGCGCTTGATAGCTTTGAACTATCGCTTCCCCAAAAAGGTATTATTTGGTGTCTTTCGAAATAATATATATATCATTTTTTAAAGCTTTTTTCTCAAGTTTTTGAAGATTCTTAAAATATTTCTTAACACACACCATGATTTCATAGCGAGTCTTTCTTTCAGGGGTAGAATTTTTATTGGGCAAAAATTTACATTTTTGCTTGGCAAAATCTTTTACATCTGAAGGAAGGTCTAACAGTGAGGAGTATCCCTCTTGTTGGCGCTTTTTATCTAGCTTAAGCAGTTTTTTAGTAGCAAGGAAGTTACCCACTTCTATAGCGTGATATATAAAAGGAAGAGTTCCAGCCACATGAAGGTCAGCCCCTTTTGCTAATAGAAGCTTAATAATTTCAGGATAAAACCGTTTCTTACCGATAGTATAATGGAGAGGAGTTTTCCATTTCTTATCTATGGCATTCATATCTGCACCACCATCAAGTAAGCGAGACGTAATCTCTATTAAACCTCGCTTTGTTGCTAGATGGAGAGGAGTAGAGCCTCTTTTACTGTTGCAATCGCTTATTTGTACATCCGCTCCTTTGGAGAGAAGGTAATGCACTAATTCTTCCTGACGAGAACGCACGGCTTCACTTAAAAAATTTTGCTGTTCCTTAAAGAAAGAATCAAGTATCGACGGATCTTTAGCTTCTATAATTTGTTTGACTCGTTTGAGCTGCCCCTGGCGGCAAAACCACTGCAGGGTGGAAACCTTAGGGTCTTTTTCTTCATCAATAAATATTGGAAGGCTCTCATCTGTAGATAGCTGGGCAAACTTTTTACACACTAGCCTTAGCTGGCGCATTTCCTCAGCACTTAGATAACGGAAGATAGCAAGAAACAATTCATTGGGCCAGGATTCAAATGAGCTTACCTTCAGGGAGTATCTTTCATGAAAAATAGTAGATACAGAAATAGCCGAATTATTTGTTATTAGATGCATAAGGTTAATCTCCTGAATTCCTGCTCTCCTAATACAAAAGAGGGTTGTAGTTCAATAATAAGCGATCACAAGATATAAAAGGCTTTTTAGATATTAGAAGGTATAGGTTACTTGGTACGAGCTGCATGGATAACGTCTGCTAGAAAATCTAGAATAGATTTTACTTGTCGATAAAGAATTTTGATACAGCTAGGCAGCACTTCCCTCTATCTTTTGCCATAGGTAGGCTGGCTACCTAGGCATAATCACATGCAATGGCTAGATTTCTTAAAGATTCTTGAGCGACATTATGAGTTATAGGAATAGCAGGATGTTTCAAATAAGCAGAAAAATGGGAAATATTTGGTTTACTTTAAAAGCTTGTAGCAAAACTTCCGTAATTTTTTGGCGCTACTCCAGCACTACAGCGCTTGCAACTCTTCTTGTATATAACGCCAGTTAAGATATCCATACTGCTGCCAAGTAGACTGGCTGATTTGTCCTTTTTCTATGCGATGCTTATCTTTAAAAAGCTCTTGCAAGGTATCATATAGGTTTCCTAAACGCTATGCATCTTCCAAGGATATAGTGGGCTGTTCTGCTTGACATTCCTTGTATGTTACGGATTATTGGAATGCCCGAAGGGCAGAGAGTGCTAGCTTCTAGATAATGCGACACCTTAAACAGACAAGCTATTAGATCATTTACGCAACAAGGCCATCTTTTAATCTAATACAGCCTTGCTGGGACTTTATCTTAAAGCTTTAATAATTCTGGAAACTTTCAGGGCTTAATACTTTACAGATATCGAGAATGCTATCATGATTATCTTCAACTAATTTCCTTCCACATTCTTCAAGCTCACGAATAGTTTGTGGATCCGTGCCATCAAGAGGAGGAGCTGGCTTGTCGAATTCATACTGAAAACGATGATAATTGTTACTCCCTATCATATAGGACACGATATTGTGTGTTTCAAAATATGGTTGAGTCATTTGAGACCATATGTCTCCAAAATTCTTATAATCACCAGGAAGCATACTATCTTTTCCCCCGGTTCCAAGAGATAGCACAAATAAATCCTCTTTTTTGTGTCCATTCGCAAGGGCTTCAACTACACAGGGTAATGCAGGATTGTTCTGTAAAGCACCACCATCTATAAGCCAGTCCTCTGTCCTTTGGGCATTTTCCGTTACGTTATACTCTGCTACAACAGGAGGAAAATAGATCGGAACAGCAGACGTTACTCTGGCCACATGAGACATAGAAAAATTAAGACTATTCACGCGTGAAATTAGATGCGGTAAATTAGTTAAATCTCTTGCTTTTAAATCGTTTAAACGATAGGAGAAAGTTTTCATTCCCCTTCCGGTATAAAGGTGTACGGTTGTAGGAATATCATCATGGGAAGTAATTTCAAGCTCGGGTCCGTTTACCAATTGTGAGACTAACGAAAAGCCTGTAGAAAACGTATTTCCTCCTATGCTCTTAATTTTACGTAAGATTTCATCAGAAGTATTAGTTATAACTACCACCTCAGTCAATGCTGAAGATAAAAAAGTCTTCTGTCCTAATTTTTTCTCAAAAAATTCTGAGGGATCCTTATACTTAGGATTATGCAAAATCCTTTCAATATTATTCACGAACCACTTAACTTTTTCCATCAATCCTAATTCTGCTGGCGGGGGAGAATAATTTGAATTGCGCTGAAAAATTTTAGCATATTCCCCTGTATACATGTCTAATAGATTTTGAGCGGTATATTGAGGCTTTCCTGAGATATGTTCATGGGGCTTGCTCAGTCCTAGGGCCAAAATTCCCCCTGTTGATGTTCCTCCAATTAACTTAAACAATTCTGCAATGCTCTTGCCTGTTATCTCTTCAATTGCCACTAGCATTGTAGCAGGAATAATACCTCGGATACCTCCACCATCTAGGGAAAGGATAGGATATATTGATTTCCTATTTTCATATCCTGCATATGATGTGCTGCTCTCCTGTGGACCATAAGGCGTAGAGGAAGGAATGGGATGTGGCGGTCTTATTGCTATAAGACCAGGATGTTCCCTAAAAAACACTTCTGAACGATAACTCTTAAAGCACTTAGTATAGAGTTCTCTACATTCTTTAATGAGCTTTTTATATATAGGTAATAGATTGCTTGAAACCTCTCTTTCAATTTTCGTAGTAGACATATCTAAGTGAGCTAGCTTGCGTTCGACGTCATCGCTGCACATAAGGATTCGATTTTGAATAGCATTTAACATATCAACAATTTTATTTAAGTTATCAACGCGTGTACAACAATTATTTATTATATTTTCGGTATTCTCAAGAGATAAAGCACAATTAAACACTGCTTTAATATCACCCCGTACATTTTGCTTAACTATTTGGAATCGCTCGTGAAGCTTTATTAATTCTTCTCTCTTTGAAATAATGCCAACTTCTTGTTGAAAACGTTCTAATATTAATGCGTATTTTGTAGATCCATCCCTTGCTGTATTGATTTCTCTGCATATGCCTTTTATGTCTTCTATGCTTTTTGAGTAAAGTCTATCCTGATAAGGAGTAGTTGCTGTATCTGTACTTTCTTTGATCATAGGAATGCCTTATTGTTAATTAAATGCAAATAGTTGATAATATTGCTCAAAAAGTTTTTTTTAAAGCTAATTTTTTTACCCCTATAAATTATTATGCAAGTGATTAATTGTAAAAGCAATAAGCGATGGCATGCAAACAATCTAATAGCTTATCTTTACGGTAAAGACTATGCTAGCTCACGTCATACCATTTAAGATACTACCCCCTCAGCTATTAGGGATTCCAAAAGGTACCCTCTAGCCGAAGCCTTAGGATGCAGTCCATCCATTGCGTTAATTAGGATGACCTCTCAGAAGAAGGATCTTCTTAAAAACTCTTTTTGAAGCGATATGACGCCGTTTCGTCTCGTGACTTTCTATGATAGCGGCGAAGCTTTTTATTAAGCTTTCTACCGTCATGGCCTCCTTCCGGGCCTCCTAATAACTCTTAAAGCTTCCTTTCATTTTCATTTAGATAGAGTTTAAGTCTTTGCTTATTCTTTCTTCTCTGCCCGGAGGCACTAAAAGTCTATACTTTAGACATACGCAGATAGGTTAAAAAGCTTGTTTATCGTAAGAGTCTTCACTGTAAGCATTCTTTACACTTTGGGCAGTTTAAGGATCATCGGGCTTATCACTAAATCACGAGCCTTATTGCCCTTTTGTCCACTCATTCATCATGATTTCCTGCGCGCTGCAACAAAATTTATAACCAAACTCAACCTGCTTTTATCACTTATAGAATCGAAAAAATTTTTCCTGTTTTTATGCCAAACAGGGCTCTTGCCATCTGCCATACGATTTGAGTAATTCAACCAACTTATCATCAGCTTCAGCGAAAGGAATATTTTTCTGCACACATTCTTTGCCTACATATAGATCGATCATGCCTGCCTTGGACCCCACATATCCAAAGTCCGCATCAGCCATCTCCCCAGGACCATTGACAATGCAGCCCATAATAGCAATCTTGACTCCAGGCAGATGTGAAGTTCGCTCACGTATCCTTTTAGTCACTTCTTGCAGATCAAATAAAGTTCTGCCACAGCTGGGGCAGGAGATAAAGTCGGTCTTAACCATGCGCATACGAGCCGCTTGCAAGATACTAAAACTTAAATGACGCAAATAATTAATCTCGTAAGGAGCCTCCAGCCATATTCCCTCTCCCAGTCCATCGCAAAAAAGAGCGCCATATTCCATTGAAGATTGAATCACTAGATCTTCTTGGCTGCCGCTATAGTGAAAGTTAAGGATGACAGGAATACCAATCTGGTTTTGCTTTAACCAATCAAAAAAACGGCGCGCTTTAAAAACACGAGAAGAAGAAGGACGAAATATAATCAAGGAAGGCTGTAAAGAAGGAATAGCTTCCCATTCGTCAGGAGATTCATCACTAATGGCGAGTGCCCAAGAAGCTTGAGAGCTTAACAAAAACTTATGCTGACTAACATATTGACGAGCTTCTATCAGATTCAATAAAGGCACTGCTCCTTCTTGAGAATGAGAGGAGAAAATACTTATCCCTATCTCTTGTAAAGGGTGCAGAACCTGCTTGTAAAAGTGGCCATCCGGAATAACAAGACCATCTACTGAAGAGATTTTAGGTTGAGGTCGTCCCAATTGTACCTCACAACCTAGATGCTGATAAAACAAGGCATCTTCTTGATTGCTTTTAAGAGCAGAGACCCAAACTGTGCCATCTTTATGCATGCCGATAGGCTTCGGATAAGTGATCGCACGTCTTTCAATATTCTGGAAATCCCGACAGCGCTCTTCAAATATTAGCTCATTTTGTTGAGAATATTCTTGGGTAAATTTGATTAAACGTCTGCAAGGGTCAATCTCATGCCAGGGATCCTCCGTCAAAGAGACCCGAATAGTATCTCCAATCCCATCTAACAGTAAGCTCCCAATTCCCATGGCAGATTTTATCCTTCCATCTTCCCCTTCGCCGGCTTCTGTAACCCCTAGATGTAAAGGATAGTCCCACCCTAATTTATACATCTCTGCTACAAGTAAGCGATAAGCCAAAATCATGACCTGAGGATTAGAAGATTTCATAGAAAATATAAAATCATGGTAGTCATTTTTACGACAAATCCTCGCAAACTCCAGCGCAGATTCTACCATTCCTGCAGGAGTATCGCCGTACCGATTCATAATCCTATCGGAAAGAGACCCATGGTTAGTTCCTATGCGCATCGCGCGCTTCAAGCTTTTACACTTTTCTACTAAAGGAGTAAATTTTTCTTCAATTTTTAATATTTCTTGAGCATACGAATAGTCATCATAATCGATCACTTTAAAGCTTGCTCTTTTATCGACAAAATTACCCGGGTTGATACGCACCTTATCAACGAAATCTATCACCCGCATAGCAGCCGGAGGAAAAAAATGGATATCTGCCACCAGGGGGATCGAATATCCTTTTTGAAGCAAGCCATTTTTTATGGCTTCGCAGCTGTCAGCTTCTTTCATACCCTGTACAGTCACACGTGCAATTTCACAACCAGCATCGGCTAAACGCATAATTTGCTGGATTGTCGCTTCAGCCTCCCGTGTATTGGAAGTGGTCATGGACTGAATGCGAATAGGATTGTTACCCCCCACTCCTACAGGGCCAACCATCACCTCACGTGTTGAGCGTCTTTTCAGCTGAGCAATCGATTCGCAGTATTTCATGAAATATACTCACTATAAAATTTCCTTTAAGCCATGAATTCTATCTTGATAATCCTAATATTGCAAGCAATCCTTCAAGAGGATAAGGATAACCCTTAAAAGCTCTCCACTCTTCTATTATTAGCTTTAAAAATTGAAGTAAAATTGGTTCTTCGAATGTTTAGGTGATAACACATTTCTTTAATGATAAAATCATCAAATAAAACTTTTTACATATAAATCCTCGAAGAGCCGATAAATTATTTATTTAAAAAAAAACGTACGATCCATCTATTCAAAGTAAATACCGAGGCAAAAGTAGGATAAAGGATAAAAGAGCAACGCACTGAGATAAGAATTATAGGATAAAAAATGCTTAATAAAATCTTTATCCAATTTTCCTGTAAGTTAAACTGCTTATATCTTAAGCTGCTTCATTGATTTCAAATAGGATTATTTTTAAAATGTAATCCACAAAAATTGATATGCAAAGGGTTGCCATGCGAACAAATTTTTTATCTAACAGCTGCCGATTTATCGTTAATAAGAGCGACTACTTGCCTTTTGTTAGTACTGTAACTAATTTAGTCTATATCTTTCAAAAAGCTGTTATTTTACCTATCAAGCAAAAAGGCTGTATGCCTAAAAGCTCCTACTATAATCATCTTAGTCAAAAAAGCTTTGCGCGCTGTATAATCTTGTTGCTCCCTGCCTTAGGAAATATAATAATTGGAATTTATGATTTTGCTCATAGAAAAAATTACACTAAAAACACGGGGGTAGAGCCAATCAATTATAATGATGGCACTTCTACCTTTACCCATCAACCGTTTAAAAACGATATTAAAATAGATCTTGCCACTGAAAAGCAAGACGATTCGGATCTTGGGTATGCTAACGAAGCAACCCCGTTTGAAAAAGTATATTATCAGGCGTGTCTCGAACTTGTCCAGAAAGATGGTTTGGTCCTTAAGTATACTCCTACGTTTCGCAATCATAAAGAATTCGTTCTTGCTGCTGTACGACAAAATGGCCTGGCGCTAGATTATGCTAGCCCAGAACTTCAGAATGATAGAGAGGTAGTGCTTATCGCTGTTCAACAAAATGCTTCAGCCGTTCAGTATGCTAGCCAAGAGCTTCAAAATGATCCGATAATTATTGCTCTAGTTACAACCCAATAAACTTACAAAAAGCTAGAGGCATTGCTTGAGTACAAACTCTCTTTCTAAAAAACCCCTTTAATAACTAGAAGAAGAAAAACTTTATTGCAAGCATGCCATGAGTTTAGGCATTTGAATCAGGTCAAAAGGAAAGAAACATCCTTAGGTTAAAAGTTTATTGGCTATTAACATTCAACCTATTTATAGAATAAAAAAATCTTGTCTCTTCCTTTTATCGAAAAAGTCTATCTTGTTGATTACTCAAGAAAAAACTTTAATCCACTAGATTTAAAGTTTTTTTCTTTATTGCGACTTACGTAAAGAAAAGCGAGGGCGTGTAATTAAACATACCATTTTTAATTTCTACAAGATGGAAAAGGTGCCTTTAGATGTTTATTTAAGAGAGCGATGGAGATGATTTTTTTTCTTACTTAAGAGATAATTTCTCGTAAGCTTTTTGCGCGTTTGAAACAGGCTAAAGAAACTATTATAAGGGATAAATACAACCTTCCCGCGCTTTTCATGTAAAGGGGCTAAAAAAAATAGCCAATCAAGAAAAGCAACTCTTAAACGCAAATATTTTTCATATTGACAAATGCTTATGTTATCCGTAAATTGATACTTCCTATCTTATAAGCGGAGAGTTGAAATGGCACAAAATTTCACAGAAGCCGTCATAAAAGCCTTAGAAGAAGCTTTCAAAATTGCTCAGCAACATAACCATACAGAAGTTACTGAAAATAGTCTGCTTAAAGCTTTGTTAGATGATCCGCAAGGCTATTTCACTTCTATTCTTACGACTCTTAATACAAAGCCACAGCTATTAATAGAAGAAGTGCAGCGTGCTATCGAGCAACAGCCTACCTATGCAGGCTCCCCTCAACCTCCGCAAACCGCCCGTAACTTACAGATGCGCATTGCTGATGCTCAGAGTATAGCCAAGCAAATGAATGATACTTATACTAGCAGTGATCATTTTTTACTTTCTTACTGGAGAAATGCTGGAGAACCTTTTAACTCTTGGAAACAAGCTACAGGCATTCCCTTAAAAAATGTTGAGGAACAAATTAAAAAAATTCGAGGAGCGAGACATATGGATTCGCCTAACGCAGAAGCAAGTTTACAAACCTTAGAAAAATATTGTAAAAATCTCACTCAGCTTGCTAGTCAAGGCAAATTAGATCCTGTCATTGGCCGTGATGAAGAAATCCGACGTACTATGCAAGTCTTAAGTCGCCGCACTAAAAACAATCCCATGCTGATTGGGGACCCGGGGGTTGGAAAAACAGCTATAGCCGAAGGACTAGCTCAAAGAATTATTTCCCAAGATGTGCCGGAATCCCTTAAGAATAAGCAATTGTTAGCCCTCGATATGGGTAGTTTAATTGCAGGTACCAAGTATCGGGGTGAATTTGAAGAACGTTTAAAAGGTATCTTAACTGATATTGAAAATAGTGAAGGGCGCATCATCTTATTCATTGATGAAGTTCACACTCTGGTGGGAGCAGGTGCTACCGAAGGGTCCATGGATGCTGCTAACCTATTGAAACCAGCTCTGGCACGTGGTACTCTCCATTGCATTGGAGCTACGACTCTTAACGAATATCAAAAGTATATTGAAAAAGATGCCGCTTTGGAGCGCCGCTTTCAGCCTGTCATGGTTCAAGAGCCTACTTTAGAAGACTCTATAGCTATATTAAGAGGCCTGCGTGAACGTTTTGAAATCTTTCATGGCGTACGTATTACTGAATCAGCTATTCATGCTGCAGTATTCTTATCCTATCGTTACATTACTGATAGACGCCTACCTGATAAAGCGATCGATTTGATCGATGAAGCTGCTAGTATGATTCGCATGCAAATTGGAAGCCGGCCTCTACCTATCGATCGTAAAGAACGGGAGCTAAGTAGCCTAATTGTAGAACAAGAAGCTTTGCGACGTGAAAACAGCCCCTCCTCTAAAGAGGAAGCTGATAAGCTTGAGGCTAGAATTGCACAAATCAAAGAAGAATTAGCTGTTTTAAGAAATCAATGGAATCAAGAGAAGAAACTTATAGAAGAAGTACAAAAGAAAAAAAATGAGCTTGAGCAGTTGCGATTCTATGCCGAAGAATTAGAACGCAAAGCTGATTATAATAAAGTGGCTGAAATACGTTACAGCACGCTCCCTAAGGTGGAGGCAGAAATTGCTGCTATTCAAAGTAAGCTCAATGAAAAAGTGGCTCGCTTACTGCAAGAAGAGGTAGATGAGAACTTAATCGCCCATATTGTCTCAAAATGGACTGGGATTCCCGTCAGCAAAATGTTAGAAGGAGAAGCCGAAAAGCTTCTTAAATTAGAAGAAGTGCTAGCCAAGCGCGTCGTAGGTCAAGAACTTGCCGTCACTGCCGTCAGCGAAGCTATCCGACGTTCTCGCTCAGGCTTAAGTGATCCAGGACGTCCTGTAGGTACATTTCTCTTCCTCGGCCCTACAGGAGTAGGAAAAACGGAGTTAGCTAAAGCGCTTGCCGAACAACTTTTTGATCAAGAAGACGCGATTATTCGCTTGGATATGTCAGAATATATGGAGAAGCATAGCATAGCTAGAATGATAGGCTCCCCTCCTGGATATATAGGTTATGAGGAAGGAGGACAATTAACAGAAGCTATACGAAGACGTCCTTACGCGGTGGTTTTATTTGATGAAATTGAAAAAGCCCATTCTGATGTCTTTAACCTTCTTTTGCAAATATTTGATGAAGGCCGCATTACAGATAGCAAAGGAAGAACAATAAACTGTAAAAATGCTATTTTTATTATGACTTCTAACATTGGCTCGGATTTGCTATTAGAAAAGCTTGAAAAAAATCAAACGGGCTTATCTAAAGAGCAAATTTTATCTCTTTTACAGCCTGTAATAAAAACTTATTTTCGACCAGAATTTATTAACCGCTTAGATGATATCCTTCCCTTTCTACCTTTGCAAGAAAAAGACATGGAAAAAATTGTCGCTCTTCAACTTAAACATCTAGCTAAACGTTTAAAAGATCGCGAGGTTAACTTAGAATGGACCCCAGAAATTTTAAGCCATCTTTCACGCGAAGGTTATGATCCTTTATTTGGCGCACGGCCTTTAAAACGCTATATTCAAACTGAAGTGATCAATAATCTTTCTAAAGCTATCCTTGAGGGTAAGATTCCTTCGAAAAGTTCTATTGAATTATATACGGAAAAAGACCAGATTGGGTTTAGAATAAAAGAAGGCCCTAAATCTTAAGAAAAAGAGTAAAGGTCAATGTCTGGCTTTTACTCTTTTGCCTATCAATACCAATACCTTAAGGTTCTCTGTACTTGGCGAATTCTCGCATCCAGCGGCTATTAACTGCTTCACCCGTAAGGAGAAAATACATTAATATCAGCCCTATTCCGTAACTGAGATGAAAAATGCAAACAAAACAGCCTAGCGTAAAAATTAGCATTTTCTTAAAACATCTCCAGGCCAAAGAAGTTTGTTTATTCACCCCCACAAATTGACGTAACAATACCAAAGAAATTGTCCCTAGGCACAATGTTATTATTAAAGCTAAAATGGAGCCCAATGCCATCACTAAGGTGGCTAAAAAAGCCACCATTCTTAGATAAGACGGATAGTTTCCTTGGGACAGAGATTGAACGGATTCAAATATCTCCCCCGGATTTTGACTTGGGTCGAAACTAACTTTTTCAGCTTCCTCCGCTGATGAAGAATTTATATCCAAAAAGACATATTCGGTAACCTTTCCCTCACTGCCATCTTTTGAGAGCTCGCTATTCCTAGCTTCTGCTCTTATCTCTGATTTCTCTTTATTATTTGACATCGACATACTTTTTATAATTAATTTTATTAAATCCATTGAGAGCAGCAATACGATAGCCTTCCGCATAAGTAGGATAGTTAAAGACCTGATCAATAAAATAATCTATTTTTGCATTAAAACTCATGGCCACTTGACCAATGTGGATAACTTCTGTAGCACTTCGCCCAATAATATGGACCCCTAAGATTTCTAGTGTTTCGGCATGAAAAAGGATTTTAAACATCCCGGTATTGCTTCCTACAATATGGCTGCGCGCGATCTCATAATAATAAGCTCTTCCTACTTCATAGCGAAAGCCCATCTCTCGTAGCTCATCTTCATTATAGCCGCAACTGGAAATTTCAGGTATAGTATAAATACCGATAGGATAAAGATTAGGAAATAAACGATGATGGACACCAAAAGCGTGGCGTGCTGCTAAGCGTCCTTGCTCCATACTAGTCGAAGCTAAGCAAGGCCCACCAATCACATCTCCTACGGCATAAATATTAGGCCGTTCGGTCTGAAATAGCGCATTGACAGGAATATACCCTTTGTTATTAACGCTTAAGCCGGCATTTTCAATATGTAAGCCATCCACATAGGCGCTCCGTCCTAGGGCAAAAAGTAGCGCATCCGCCGATATCTCTGTACCATCCTTGCATTTTACATAAGCTTTATTATTAATACGGGCAATTTGAGCAGCCTCTTTATTGCCTAGAAAACGTAATCCCAAATCCTTCAAGGAAGTTTGTAAAATAATGCCAATTTCGGGATCTAAAGAAGGTAAGATATGGTCCTTTTTATCAATGACTGTAACTTCGGTTCCTAAAGCAGCGAAAAAGCTTGCATATTCTGAGCCAATAATTCCTCCTCCCAATACAATAAGGCTGGAAGGAATCTTTTCTATCCCTAAAAGACGTGTTGAATCAAAAATTACATCATTATCGAAAGGTATATTATTAGGATTTCGTGGCTTGGAGCCAGTCGCGATAACAACAAACTCAGTGTCAATTTGATGAAGCAAGCGATAATCGTCATCCATTACAATCAACATGTGAGGATTTTCAAAACGTGCTGTTCCATTAATTAAACGAATGCCATTTTTTCTTAATTGTCGATAAACAGTGCTCCTTTCTTCTTCAATCACTTTATGAAGCCGTTGGTTCAATTGAGGAATAGAAACCTCTTGTAAAGCAAATTCCCCGCTATTAAATCCCCTTTCATAAAAGCGGGTTAAATCAATAATTGCTTCCCTAAGAGATTTAGAAGGAATGGTACCTGAATACAGGCAATTTCCTCCCGGTTCGGGTAATTTATCAATTACAATTACTTTTTTACCTAATTTGGCCCCTTGAATTGCTGCTTTTTGTCCTGCTGGGCCTGCGCCGATGACCACTAAATCGACCGTCATTTCTTCCATTCAAAAACTCGCATTGTTTAATAGGTTGGTAGGATAATGAGATATGCCTTGTAATGATTAGACTTTATCTAGGTGAGATATATTACAAGAATGTAAGTTTGTCAAATATAAATTTTAATGATAAGATAAAGTAAGCAAGCCATAACAAAAAAGAGTAGCCTTATGCCTAAAACTAATTTTACTAAAGTGGAAGAATCCTTAATACAAGGACTTGACAAATTAAATATTAAAAAAATTATCGACTCTACCTCCAAGGATATTAACGAGAAAAGAGCGATAGATGAAACCCGCATCAATAAAAGAAAAACTGCTATCTATATGATCTCTGAACTTAAACGTCTTCATAAAAATGATGAACGTATCTATTTAAAACTAGGCACTAATCTTTCCCATATAAAAAAAATGTTAGAACATCCTTTGAAGCTTAATGCAGAAGAATGGGGAAATGTATTAAAGTTGCTGGACAAAATTGAGGCCTACAAAAGAGCATTTGCTCAAACTATAAAAGAAGTGAACAATGAAGAAATGATAGAAAAAGAAAGAAAAAAGCAGGGCGATAAGCGCTTTAATATTCAAGAAAAGTGGCTTCCCATCGACTGAAATTTCTAATTGCATGTTCTAGGGCCTCCTTTATTATATTTTTCCTTGCTTATAACCCGTATAAATGCTAATATCCCCTTTTCAAATAATTACGCTTCATCGGAGTTACAGTTATGTCAAAAATCTGTACTGTTACAGGAAAAAAACCCGCTCGTGGTTATAAGTACACAATCAGAGGGATTGCTAAAAAGAAAAAAGGGATTGGTCTTAAGGTTACTGGTAAAACTAAGCGACGTTTCCAGCCCAATCTTGTTTCTAAACGTATTTGGTTCGGCGATGAAAAACGCTTTGTGACTTTACGCTTATCTACACAAGCTTTAAGAACTATTGATAAGGTGGGTGTAAGCACTATTATACGCCGCTTAAGAGCTCAAGGCCATACCGTTTAAAAAAAACGAGTGTAAGTTAAAGTTATTCTACAGGCTTACACTCCTTGTAATTTTTTAATATTTATATGTCCCTCTCTCCTCCTTCCAACATCTTCTTTATAGATTGATTAGGCACTGGTTCATCCATTGTTTTAAATCCAAAGCAAAAGGTTTATCCCCTTTTATCACTCTTACTCATGTTTAATAGCTAGCTTTGGCTTAAAAGCAAGCAAAGCTACCCGCACGACTTTTACAAGCTACATATGAGAAGTTTATCGTGCTATTTTTTAAGTATGATGGCTTTCTTTTATATGTAGAGCCCACCAATTAGGTAAAAAATAAAAGTTTTTGATTTTTTAAAAAAGCGAAAAAAACTAAGTTTCTCCTTAGCCATGCGGTTAGAAGAATCCTTTTTAAATAAACTCGCAAGTTATGGTCTAAAAAAATTAGCTCTTAAAAGCTAGCTGTCTTCTTGAAAGTAGGCTTTTTATACGCTTTTGAGCAGCTGTTTATGTAATACGCTTTTCATCTACTCTTTATGCAATCACGCACTTTATAAAGTCCCTTTTCTTAAGCAGAGAGGCATCTTTCAGAAGGTTGGGTATACAGACTAAGTTTTTTTAAAGCATATAATCATATACTTAATAGGAAGCTTGGTTTTTACGTAGAGAGCCGGCTTGGAAAAAGATTAATTTTTGTTAGCTATGCAGACGTGGTTTCTTTAAGCAGACTAAGTTTTTTCAAAGCGTATAAGTATATGTTTACCTAAAAAAAACCTTTTCAAAAGGATACCATGCTTGATTTATCTAAAGCTAGCTAATCATTCACTTTTAAAATTAAAAGGAGAGCCTAGCTAACAACTGCACCCAGGGAAATATCTTGAATAGAAAGAAGTTCTAGTTTTTTGTCATCAGAGGCTGCTAAAAGCATTCCTTGGCTAACAGTTCCCATTAAAGTGGCAGGCTTTAAATTAGCCACTACAATAACCTTCTTCCCTATTAATGCTTGCGGTTGATATTGTTGGCTGATCCCTGAGACTATCCTACGGGTCTCAAAGCCAAGATCTACTTCTAGCAACAATAATTTTTTACTTTTAGGCAGGCTCTTTGCATCTTTGATTACACCTACGCGTAAGTCTAGCTTCTGCAGCGCTTCAATCTCTATCATCTCCTTTAAAGGAGCGTAAACCATCTGAGAAGAATGATCTTTCTTTGCTTGCTCAGCTAGCGCCCGAAGCTGATTGAGCTCCTTTTCAATCTGTTCATCCTCTACTTTTTTAAATAGTATCTCTGGCGTCTGAAGTTGCTGATGAGCGGGAATAGATGTATTTAAAATTTGAACCCAGTTACCCTTCTCTAATTGAGAAGCATAGCCTAGAAGCTTCCACACTTTATCGGCTGACTCAGGAATGAGAGGAGAAGAAATAAGCGCTAAGCATTTTAAACACTCTAAACAACAGGCGATAGTGGTAGCTACTGCATGCTTGCTATCAGGGTTTATTGCTTCCTTCCAAGGTTTTTTAGCATCAAAATAGACATTTCCTAGCTGGGCTAATTCCATAATTAATTGACTAGCCCGGCGAACTTTGAAGGTCTCATAGCAGCAAGCGGCTTCATTGGCAAGCTTATTTATATTAAGTAAAAATTCTTCATCAATTGACTCTAAAGCTTGCACAGCAGGCATCTGTCCGCCACAATGATTTTTAGCAAAGACTAAAACACGGTTGACTAAATTTCCATACTTGCCTAGCAAGTCCGTATTGCAGCGCGACTGGAAATCTTTCCAAGTAAATTCCGCATCTGATGTTTCAGGAGCATTAGCAGCTAAAGTATAACGAATTTGATCTGTCGTATAATGATGAAAAAATTCTTCCAAATCAATAAACCATCCATCAGATTTACTAAACTGCCTTCCCTCTAAGTTTAAAAATTCATTGGCTGGAAGTTCATCGACTAGTTTAAAAGGTTGATTTTGCCCCATGGTCATGGCGGGAAATATAGCGGCATGAAAAGGGATATTATCTTTTCCTAGAAAATGAACTAGCTTAGTATTAGGGTCACACCAATAAGATTTCCATAAGTCGGGATCGCCTTCTTTTTGAGCCCATTCAACGCTTGCCGATATATATCCAATAGGAGCATCAAACCAAACATATAAAGCCTTTTGCTCTGCTTCAGGTAAAGGAAGAGGAACCCCCCAGCTCATATCACGGGTAATAGCACGCGGCCGTAAATCCTCTATATAGCTTTTAATAAAATTCACAACATTGGGCTTCCACTGTTTGGTTGCCATCCATTTCAAAAGCTTATCTTTAAACTTATCAAGGAGTAAAAACCAGTGCTTGGTAGGGCGAAGGACTAAAGGTGCCTCTGACAGCTGAGAACGAGGATTAATAAGATCGGTGGCTTCGTAGCTAGCACCGCATTTGGGGCATTCGTCACCTCGTGCCTGCGCAAATCCGCATTTAGGGCAAGTTCCCACGACATATCGATCGGCTAAAAATCGCTTATCGACTTCCGAATATAGCTGGTCAGTAACTCTTTCTTCAATATAGCCATTGGCCTGCAGATCTAAAAAATATTGTTGAACTAAGGGCTGATGGCCTTCCCATGTAGTCCTTGAGTAATTATCAAAAGATATATTTAATTTTTTGAAAAATTCTCGATTAATCGTGTGATAAATATCTACATGTTCTTTAGGAGACCGGCCTGCTTTTTCAGCACCGATCGTGATAGCAATCCCATATTCATCTGAACCACACACATACAAAACATCATTTTGCATCAGGCGTTGAAAGCGCGCATAGACATCCCCGGGTAGATAAGCACCCGCAATGTGTCCAAAATGGAGCGGCCCATTAGCATAAGGGAGAGCAGAAGTGATGAGTATTTTTTTTTGCATGAGATTCTAATATTTCCTATTTAGTTAATTTTCCAAGCTAAGGATAGATCTATTTAGAAAGTACTCTTGGGTTTTTGAACCACTAACACTTCTAAATTAGTTAGAGGGACGATTTTCCACCCTAACAATATCTTCTTTTCCATATCCACATATAAAGGTCCGGGAACAGCTTGGGTATAAAACTTTTCCGCCTTACTAGGCGCAGGCTCGGGACTAGAATATTCAGTTTGAAAGCCCTCTAATGAAGAGTGAGCTGAGCGAATAACTTCTTGTTGATAAATAGATAAGCTTCCCCAGGATACATAATGGCCTGGATAACGCTTATTAAGAAAGCTCCAGTCCACTTTAATTGCTCCATACCAAGAGATAGCATTAGAAAAAATACGCCTAGTTTCTCTACATAAAGCCGCTTTTTCTAGGTTAAACATGCGATTATCATATTGATGCATTTCAAAAAGAAAACGTAAAACTTTCTCTTTGCTCTCGTAAGACAGATCTGAAGCATGTCTTAAAGGCATCTTCCCATAAGGACTTCGGCTAGGTGATTGATTAATTACTTTATATCCAATTACACCAGTTATTGCAGCAAATATAAGAGTAAATAAAATAGCTACACATAAATAAACAGTATAAGCATAATCAGCCGTAGGATATGTCTCCAGCATTTTCTTTCCTCATCTTACCGCTTAATCGGCGAGAATTTTACGAGCTCTCTTTCTTTCTGAAGATCCTTTAGAAGAGCTTCCTCCATCATTTTCTCCACAATAATGCCGAGTAGCGTCTTTCTCCTCCTGCCTTTTATTTTCAAGAACGACAGGCTCAAGGTGATCTTTACCCGCTACGATTTCTTCTAAGATCTGCAAGGCTCTATTTTGCGTGTCTGATTTCACGCGTGGATCTCGCCCCGTTAAAATCATATTTTCAGCTAAAGAAATGGCATAGCCTACCATCTCAAACTGATTTTTAAATTTCTTTTTTAAGGCTTCATTGGTGATATTTTTTTGTATCATTTATAAACTTCCCTTTCTGTAAATTTAATGTATGCGATGCATTTCAGCTACAATTATACTTTTTAAAGCTTCGTAAGCTACATCCAATTGCTCATTAACAATCTTGTAGTCATATTTTTTTCCTTGCTCTATTTCTCGGCTTACACACGATAAACGCTCTTCGATCACGCTGAGAGATTCTGTTTGACGCGCTAGCAAGCGCCTCCTTAGCTCTTCTAGGGAAGGTGGTGCTAAGAAAATAAAAGTTCCTTGAATTCTATCTTTTAGTTTAAGCCCGCCTTGTGTATCGATAACCAGGACAATATGATAACCTTTTTGCTGCTGTTCTTCAATCCAAACACGTGAGGTTCCATAATAGAAGCCATAAAGCTCTACGTACTCTAACAACTCCCCTGCTTTAATCTTAAATTCAAAATCATTTTTATCAATAAAATTATAGTCTACCCCATCTGTCTCTCCAGCACGAGGCTTTCTTGTCGTGTAAGAAATGCTGGGTTTTACATTTGATAATTCTTGAACCAGTCTTTTAACTAAAGTTGTTTTACCTGTGCCTGTAGGGGCGCTAATAATAAATATTCGCCCTTTTTGTTGTGTGCTACTCGACATTTTGAATAATCTCACGGATTCTTTCCAATAGGCTTTTGATTTCTACGACCCGCCGTGAGACTTCTAACTCAGAAGATTTTGCCCCAATCGTATTGATCTCCCTATTCAGCTCTTGAAGAATGAACTCCAGCTTCTTAGCTACAGCTTCTTTTTGCGAAGATAAGACATCATTAAATTGCTTAAGATGAGCTTGAAAAAGAGTAATTTCTTCACTGATGTCAATTTTTTCTGCATAAATTCCTATCTCCCGTAAAAGCCGCTCTTCATCTTCTCTTGGTCCTATGGAAAATTCTTTTAAACGCTCGGCTAGTTTCTCTCGATAACGCTTAGTCGCCTGAGGCGCATAGTAGGCAATTTGCTCAATATCTTGATGTAAAGTCTTTAAGCATTGAGAAATGTCAATAAATATAGGACGGCCTCCGTGTAGCTTCATTTCCACAAAGCTTTGCATAGCTTTTTCAAAAGCTGTACTTAGAGCTTCTCGATAAAGCTCTTCATCCTCCATCTGCTCGTCAAATAGCAGGATGCTAGGTTGCTCAGCCAGCATTTTCAATGTTAGCTCATGCGTTACAGGAAGCTTTAAAGTGAAAGCTAAATCCTCGGCAGCCTTTTGAATCTTTAGGGCTAGAGGGAGATTGGCTACTACATTTAAAGGAGTCGTCTGATTAAATACTACCGAAAACTTAACAGTTATCTGCCCTCTTCCTATTTGGGCAGAAATCCATTTTTTTATTTCAGCATCAAAACGCATTAACTCTTTTGGGAGTAATACATTTATTTCCAGATGTTTACGATTAACCGATTGAATTTCCGCGGTGAATCTTCCTAGTGCTGTCTCTATAGCACCCCGGCCATAAGCCGTCATACTTCTTAACATTTAAAAAAGCTTAAATTTATTAATAAGGGCGCATTTTATCAAAAATTTGCATAAAAATATAGCTTAATCTCTGGCATGTAGAAATTTGGAAGATTGCCTTCACTCTGCCTTGCTTTAAGAGCAGCTTACTTGCTGCTTTATAGCTTTCCAAGCATTTTATAATACCTTTTAAAGAAACTACGTCTGCATAACCAAAAAAGAAATTAACCTTTTCCAGGCTGACTCTATCCGTAAAAACAAGCTTTTTATTAAGTATATGATTACATAAAGAATTGCTCGAAAGCGTATAATAGATCTCTTTCGAAACTGGAATATAATGTAAATTTTAGCAAAATGGTGACTCACCATTTAAAGGAGGCACCATGAAATTTGATAAGATAGAGAAAGTAGATGATGAACGCTTTCGCAGATTGATAGGGATAAAGCGTAGTACCTTTGATAAGATGGTGCAAATTTTACAGCAAGCCGGATATGGTCAAGAAGATTAAAGGCGGGCGTAAATATAAACTACGTTTAGAAGATACGCTGGTGATGGCATTGGAATATATGTGAGAATATAGGACCTATTTCCATATTAACCAAAGCTATGGAATCAGTGAAAGCTCAGCTTATAAAGCGGTGAAATGGATTGAAGATACGTTAATCAAGCATCCAGATTTTGCTTTACCGGGACGTAAAGAGCTTTTGAAAAGCGATACGGAATATGAGGTTATTTTGGTTGATGCTACAGAAACGCCTATTGAGCGCCCTAAAAAAAACAAAAGCGCTATTATTCCGGGAAAAAGAAAAAACATACTCTAAAGACCCAAGTTGTAGTCGATAAGAAGAGTAAAAAAGTAATTTGTACCTCATATGGCAATGGCAAAAAGCATGATTTTAGGCTATTCAAAGAATCGCAGGTTAAAATCAATCCACAAATAAGAGTGTTAACCGATTCAGGGTATCAAGGATTAAAAAAGCTGCATGCCCAAACTCAGATGCCCAAGAAAAAAAGTAAGAAGAAGCCTTTAACTAAAGAGGAAAAAAAACAAACCAAAGTTTATCGAGAGAAAGAGCTACCAATGAAAACGTCATTGGCCTCCTTAAGCGATTTAAAATTATAGCAGATCGTTACAGGAATAGGCGTAAAAGAGTTGTACTTTTCTTCAACTTAATTGCAGCAATCTATAACTGGGAATTAGATACGTGAGTTTCGAAAGAGGTCTATTGGCAATTAGATGTTCCTTAGGGAGAAGATAAGAGCAAAGTCCGTAAAGACCATGGTCCCGAAAATCTATCTGTTTTTGGAAAGATGGACAATGAATTTATTAAAAGTTGATACAAAAAAAAACAAAATCAGGAATTAAGGGTAAGAGAGCAAAAGCCGGATGGGATCGAGACTACATGATGAAAATGCTAAACGGTAAATAAAATCTTCATGCAATTATCCTGGGATAGCTGGCGTACTTAATAAATGATCGATGGGCTTGTCTTCAAAGTATTCAGAATACATGTAAAGCCTCCGCTTTGCAAATCCCAATCCCTTTAAGATTATACATTTAACAGCTTACCCATAGGTTAGATGCTTATTCGTCGCCTGGTCACCTACCGCCTGATCAATAAGGTCAACTAACCCTATCTCTTCACACATTTTAAGCTACCAATCCCAAATGATGGATATTTTGCATATCTATTTGCATAGCTTTTAGCCCTTTAGTTTAAACCTTTAAAGAAAACATCTTACTCGATTAGCCTTCAAAATTCCTAATTATTTTTTTGTTGAGGAATGTAAGCTAAAATGAATTTCCAATTTTTTTTTGTAGATTTAATATTTGTAAAATGGAATCTTAGAGACATTCTCTGAATTATTGAAATCTTTTAATATATAGGCTGTTTAACCAGAAGCCTAATATGACAAGAAAAGCTTATCCTAGCGATTTAAATAATCAAGAATGACAAGGCTTGAGCCTATTATATGTAAAAAAAAGCTGGCAAACCTCTAAGCACTCTAGAGAAGAGAGGCTGAATGCTATTTTTTATGCCTTAAGGGCAAGTTGTCAAGGGGCAGATCTTCCTCCATGGAAATCGGTTTATTCTCAGCTTTTTACGGATAGGTTCAAAATTTTATTTATTTCTAAAAAAATAATTTAAAAAATGACAAAAAACTTCTTATCAAAACTATATAATTAAGGATCAAAATATGAATTATGCGGGTTTTATTCCAATCATTTCTTCAACTTTAACAACCTTCCCTTTAGACAGACCACAATCAATACAAAGAATACATAGCTCAACTACAGTCACTTACAAGGTAGACAAGGCTTGTAAAGAAAGATTCATTAACGGTCAACGGTTGTGTACGGTAGAGCCTCTTAATATCAGCTTTACTTGTAAACGTGAAGCCGACAGCATTGATATTCGCGTAGTCGAAATATACAAAAAAATATTTAACGGTACTATACAAGAGGAGTTTACTCATAATCAGCAATGTAACCATACTCAAGTAGTAGGCCCTTGTGGTAATCAGCGAAAATTTCTTAATGAATGTAGATGTGGCCCTTTAGATCGTGTTACTAAGCCTAGTTTGAGGCAGCAATATGAAAATCAGATTATTTTTACGATACTTGCCATTAAGCAAAAACTTCCTTTTCAAAGTACCTTTAATATAACTATTTTTGCTAGTGGAGGGCTTCATGGAGAGCTTGTATTGATGGTAAAGTTAATTAATAGACTTAAGCAAGAAGATTTCTCAGGTTGTATTAATTTATTTTTAATAGATCGAATTTATGCAGATAATATAAAATTCGCAAGCGCTTCTACTGAAAATTCTCCCGTAAACTGGGAAGCTGCTACTGGAAGAAACCAGGCGCTAGGGCAATTTTTAACAGAAATAGCTCTTGGGTTACCGCAGGCTATTCAAGTAGCAAGCCATGTATTTGGCGACATTGATGACTACATTTGGCGATTAGAAAAGGATTCAAACTTCGATTGGCGTTGCGATTTGCTGATTGGAGCAGATACTGGAGATAACGGTACTAATTTTGCTAAACTTCAATCTAGTGCTTCACGAACACAACTTCCAGGAATTGCCCTAGCAAAGTTTCATGAAACGCCGCAACTTTGCTTAGTAACCCCTAAAGGAATGGAGGTTTGCGTACCTATTCAATAAGTATAGAGAATCAATTTTTACCACAATGCGAATTGACTAATTTAGATTTGCATTGTGAGTATAAATATTATCAGTAATACACTTTTTAGGAATTCTAGTAGCTTTTATAGCTATTCAGGTCCTTACATTTACTGAAAAGTTTTATGAACTTGAAAACACTTTCCCCTCTTAATAAAAATTTTAATTCTACTAGAGATACGTCTAAGAAGCCAGAAAACCAATTGCCATTATAGCAGATGTTTTTTTATTTCTCTCTTTCAAGGTGTTCAAATTTACATTAGAGCTCCTCTAAAACCTAAACTTTAATTATTAGATCAGTAAGTACATTAAAGTGAGTTATCGGATAAGAATATAATCTAATGCTGCTTAAAATCGCACCTTAAACTGTAAGCCAACTCATTAACTTTTGTTTTTCCTTGCGATTAAATTGAATGCAGGGCTTATAGGGTGTGTAAACCTAGGCCACTATTCCGCTGATTAGATTGATAAAAAAAATTCCAAGGCCTGCGATTGCGAAGTTTTTTAAACGATATTATAACCATATAAAAAAATTTAGCAAACCAGGCAAGAAGTCCGCCCCTCTAAAAAGCTAACTTAGCTAAGTTGCCATTGTTTAGCACTCTTATGGCTCCCTCCTCCCTTCCCGCTTAAAGGAAGCAGGCAGGCACTATCAAAAAGTAGAGTAGAAAATATGAGAGTATAAGCGGCTGCTCGCCGCTTAAAAATTTAAAGAATATATTAAGGAGATTCCTGATTTCTAGGACTAAGCTTTATGAAGCCTTTCTTGGGGAAGGCATAGCTTTCAGAGCCTCTTTTTGCTTTTCCGTGGATTTAATAGCTCTAAGGCGGCGCTTATCAGATTTTTCATCTAACTCTTTAGCCAATGTTAGCGCTTTACGCTTTTGAACGCGTTGTTTTTCAATAGCTTTTTCTTCTTCTATTTTTTTCTCTTTCTTAGATTCTTGAGAGCGAGAGCGATAGGTAACTTTTTTCTCTTCAGGCATAGTTGCTTTAGCGGCTAATGCATGCTTTGATTTAACAGGAGAGCTAGCTACAGGATGATTAATGATACGAGCTTGGCTATTCACTTTTTTCTGAATGTCAAGCTTAAAGGTTGCTTGAAGGCTTTTAGCTATCCTTTCTAATAAGGAAATATCTTGGTGCGACATCTCTTCTACTTGATCTTCTAAATTTTCTTTGGTGATATCAATGGAGATTTCTATCTGTGTCTTATCGGTTTTGTCTTGCTTCTTTAGGATAATGCTTGCAATTTCGCTAGGTTTCAATCCTTTACCCGCATATTTTACTGTACCTTCGCGACGTTTGCCGACTTTAAGCCAAATCTTACCCTCATTAAGCTTAGTGATTAAAGCCTCTATTCTTTCTATACTATCGTGCTGATTTAGCTTCACTCTTTTGATCGTATAGCTTTTTTTTCCATTTTCACGTGATACACTCTCTGCCACTTCATATAAACGAAGAGCGTTAATGTCATTAAACAAGTCTTGCGTGTTTATTTTCATACCTATACCTTAATTTTAACCTTAAATTATCATATACATATATTAACTTTCAAACACAACTAATTTATAAATATTATATTAAGATTGTAATGAAACTCAGTTACCTAGGGAAAAATTAATTAGAAAGTTAAGGAGAATTGAGCATTTTTTATGCCAAGTTGATCTCTAACTGGCCCAAAACTTTGGCGATGGATCGGGCATACTCCATGCAAATTAAGTGCTTCTAAATGCTTGGCCGTCCCATACCCTTTATGTTGATCAAAACCATAAAGAGGCCATTTTTGATGATATTCGATCATCAGACGATCGCGAGTTACTTTCGCAATAATAGAAGCAGCTGCAATAGATTGCGATTTAGTATCCCCTTTAATGATCTTTTGAGTAGGAATACTAGGATGCGGAAGCTTTAAACCATCTACAAGCAAAAAATGAGGCTCTAAGCTTAACTGCGCAACTGCCCTAAGCATTGCCGCTATAGTGGCCTGATAAATATTGATTTTATCAATAGTAGGAGAATCAATGACCCCTATCCCATAATGAATAGCGTCATGGCGGGTAAGTATATTATACAATTCCGTACGTTTATCGCTGGATAATTGCTTGCTGTCGTTAACTTCAGGAATTAAAAGGCCTACAGGAATGATGCAAGCTGCTGCAACTACAGGTCCTGCTAAAGGGCCTCGCCCGGCTTCATCGATACCTGCAATAACCTGATAGCCTTGTTGCCTGGCTTCTTCTTCAAATACAGTAAGGCTAAGCAAGCGCTTAGTTTCACGCTTGCCAATCTTCTTTAACTCTGACATTTAGCCATTTTAGCTTTCGCTAGCAACATTTGCAGCTACTGGCTCTTTTTCAACTGCAGTGCTTTTGCGATTAAAACCTACGCGACCTTTAACTTTAGAAGCTTTTCCCGAAGTTCCTCTAAGGTAGTACAATTTAGCACGGCGCACTTGACCTTCTTTTACGACTTCGATTTTTGCTATGCGTGGGCTATGTAAAGGAAATAGACGCTCCATACCTTCTCCATAAGCCACCCGATGTAAAGAGAATGTTTCGGAAAGCCCTGCACCTTTACGGGCAATCACTGTGCCTGTAAACACCTGAATACGCTCTTTCTGACCTTCAATAATACGAGTATGCACACGGATAGTATCGCCAATTCTAAAATTGGGAATATCTTTTTTAAGTTGTTCGTTTTGGATCATTTCGACCAAAGCATGTTTTCTCATTTTTTCTACTCCTCAAGATTTATATTTAACTTTTGCCATAAATCGGGTCGTACACGTTGAGTTTTTTCTAACGATTTTTTACGACGCCATTCGGCGATCTTTTTATGGTCCCCACTTAATAGAATTTCGGGGACTGCTTTACCTTCATAGCTCTCTGGCCGAGTGTAATGGGGACACTCTAATAATCCATTCTCAAACGAATCTTCGGCGGCCGCACTTTCATGCCCCAGCACACCGGGTACAAACCTAACGAGTGCATCAACAAGAACTATGGCACTTAAACACCCATTCGTTAATACATAGTCTCCAATGCTAATCTCTTCATCTACCTCATCTAGAATACGCTCATCAATTCCTTCATAATGCCCACATAACAGAATAAGATGATTTTGTTGAGCTAATTCTCGACATTTACCAGCCTTGAGGAGAGGCCCTTGGGGCGACATATAGATCACTTTAGCGCCAGGCTTTTTAACGCTCCGTATGGCGCTGAGGACAGGTTGGGGCATCATGACCATTCCAGGCCCACCCCCATAAGGTCTGTCATCAACTTTGTGATAGCGATTGTCTGCAAAAGTACGTATATCAATGAGATTGATATCTAAAAGGCCCTTTTTCCTGGCCTGCATGATAATACTTTCATCAAACGGCCCTTTAAAATAGTTGGGAAATAGCGATAAGATATCAATCAGCATTGGCGTAATTTTCTAAGCGCTCACTTTTTTACGAGCCTTACGTTTAGCAGCATATTTTGCTCGTAATGCTAGTTTCTTATCCACCAAACCACGTACAAGGCTAGGGGCGCTTTTTTTGATTAAAGCTTCTGCAGAATCGGTCAAGACAGCACCTTGGCTGAGCCAATGTTGTGCACGTTCTGCATCTAAAGAAAATTCTTGCTCTACCTGTGTAGCAAACGGATTGTACCAACCGATTGCTTCAACATATTTTCCATCACGTGGTGAGCGGCAATCAGCCACCACCAAACGGTAGAATGGACGATTGTGACGGCCTTGCTGTCGCAATCTAATTTTTAACGCCATAGGGATCCTCCCATCATTTTTTCTAAATTTTTCATATTAGGCATATTCTTAAAGAACTGCTTTGCTTGTTTAAATGATTTAACTAGCTTATTGATATCTTCCATCCCTGTCCCACTCCCTTTCGCTATTCTTTTACGCCTGGAGACGGAAAGCTCTTCACTTTCAGCTCTTTCCTGGGGAGTCATAGATAATATAATAGCCTCTATTTTAAAAAACTCTTTTTCATCAATTTCTAAAGATTTAAGCGCACTCATGCCGGGCAACATGCCTAAAAGGCTCTTAAGAGAACCCATTTTTTTTACCGCTTGAATTTGCTTAAGATAATCTTCATAAGTAAAGGTAGCTGAACGTATTTTTTGTTCTAAGTTTTTGGCTTCTTCTTCACTAATATGCTCTTGAGCTTTCTTGACCAAATTAATGGTATCGCCCATACCTAGAATACGATGAGCCATAGACGATGGATTAAAAACTTGAAGATCATCAACTTTTTCGCCTATCCCTTCAAATTTTAAAGGAGCGCCTGTCACTTCTCGTATCGATATGGCTGCCCCTCCGCGAGCATTTCCATCCAACATGGTCAATATTGAACCCGTTATAGCCATACGTTTGTTAAATTCTGCGGCACTGTTAACAGCATCTTGTCCCGTCGTTGCATTGGCAACAAATATAATTTCTGAAGGCTGCAAAACTTTTTTGATTTCTTCTAATTGCAGCATAAGTTCTTCATCGATATGGAGTCGCCCTGCTGTATCTACAATCAAAACATCAAAGTCTTCCTTTTTAGCTTTTTCTAATGCATGTCGAGCCACCTTTATAGGATCTTTTTCCGCAGGAAGGCTAAAGACAGGGATTTCAATTTGCTGCCCCAACGTCAATAATTGCTCAATAGCTGCAGGTCTTTGTAAATCACAAGCTGCTAATAAAGGTTTTTTACATAGTCCTTTTTTCTTTAAATAGCGTGCTAATTTAGCCGAATGTGTCGTTTTACCTGCTCCCTGAAGCCCACATAGCATAATAACAGAGGGTTTTCCTTCTAGCTTTAGCTCAGCTTCTCCCCCGCCCATCAAAGAAACAAGTTCTTCATGAACAATTTTAATAAACTGCTGACCTGGAGTAACCGCTTTGATAACCTCATCACCTAAAGCTTTCTCTTTAACCCTTTTAATAAGGGTTTTAGCCACTCCATAGTTGACATCAGCTTCAAGCAAGGCTAAACGCACTTCACTAACAGCGTCAGAAATGTTTTCTGCGGTAAGTTTTTTTGCACCAGCCAGTTTTGAAACCAAACCACGCATTTTTTCAGTTAGAGCACCAAGCATGAAAATCCTTAAAAATTTCAGTGGAGACAATACTTGAAAACTTATTCATTTTCAAGGAAAAAGAATCGATCTAAACCAGCCCAATCTTTATCAACTCTATAATTTCTCCATCCAGATTGACTAAATAGTTTGCATAGAGAGGGCCCTTGGCTACTTCCTATTTCGAGCCACACTTTTGCTAGAGGAGCAAGACAAGCCTTCATTTCCTCGCTTAAACGCTGATACATCTCTAAACCGGTAGGTCCTGAAATCAAAGCTAGGCGGGGTTCAAAATCCCGCACTTCAGGGTCTAACCCTGCAAACTCATGCTCAGCAATATATGGGGGATTACATATTAGATAATCTACCTTTTTGCCCTCAAAAGGTTTTAATAAGTCGCCTTGTAAAAAATGCACTTCCACCTGATTTTCTTTCGCATTTTTTTTAGCAAGCTCAAGTGCTTGATGAGAAATATCAGACAAAGTAACTTCTAAAAGAGGAAACCTTCTCTTTAATGAAATTCCTATACATCCAGATCCACAACATACATCCCATAAATGCAGACCGCAAACATCAACCTGTTCGAGCTGTTTAACAATTTTATCAACGAGAATTTCTGTTTCTTGCCGAGGAATAAGGACATCTTTGTTAACAGATATTTGGCACCCATAAAAATCCATTTTTCCATGGATGTAGCCAAGAGGTTCTCCCTTAGCCCTGCGAGCCAGACGGTCTCGACAAATTTTTAATTCCTGCTCTTCTAAAGGACGATCAAACTGCTGGTAAAGCTGTATACGAGAGAGGTGTAAAGCATCACATAACAAATATTCAGCTTGAAGTTTAGGATTTTTGATTCCTTTTTGCGCTAAATAACCAGTTGATAGATTTAATATGTCTTGAACGGTATTCAACCTTCACTCTTTATGTATAGTATTTAAGGGCAGAGCTTTAAAAAAAATGCCAATTAGAGATAAAAAGACGCATTGCACCCTCGGCATGAAAGCTTAAAGATTTTTAGCATCTTTTCTGCCTGTTAATCTTAACCTTCCTTATTTGCTTAATTTTAAGTTTAGCATGCATGAGAAAAAGCTTGTTTACTTAAGAGTAATAATTAAAGAGCCAGCAAAAATATGAATGTAGGGATTAAGCTTTTTCAAGTTCCAAACATTTCCTTATAATAGTGAGATACTAAGGCGGAAGTTATATCTTCCATATCCCCTTCCATAATTTTATCCAAATTGTATTTGGTAAGGTTGATTCGATGATCCGTTAAGCGATTTTGCGAAAAATTATAGGTACGAATACGTTCTGAGCGATCCCCGCTACCCACTTGAGCGGCGCGGTTAGAAGCTAACTCTTGAGCTTTTTTCTGTTGCTCTATCTCAGTAATTTTAGCTTTAAGTAAACGCAATGCTTTTTCTTTATTTTTATGCTGGCTGCGTTCTTCCTGACAGTAAACGACAAGACCCGTGGGCAAATGAGTTAGCCGTACTGCACTATCCGTGGTATTCACATGCTGCCCTCCTGCTCCCGAAGATCTATAGGTATCCACGCGTAAATCTTTTTCATCAACTTGTACATCTGAGTCTTCGTCAGGTTCTAAAAGCACAGCTACAGTGATAGCAGAAGTATGAACTCTCCCCTGCGCTTCAGTAGCAGGCACCCGCTGAACACGATGAGTTCCTCCTTCGTAGCGCAAATTTCGATAGACGTTTGGACCTGATAGAACCATGACGTATTCCTTATAACCACCCATATCAGAAGGGGTGCAAGATAATAGTTCATAATTCCATTGTTTACTGTCAGCATACATTTTATACATACGAACGCAGTCTCCCACAAATAAAGCAGCCTCATCCCCTCCTGTGCCGGCTCGCAACTCTAGGATGGTAGGACGATTATCATTAGGATCAGGAGGTACAAGCAGTGTTTCCAAATGTTTTTGCAACTCAGGAAGCTTGCTTTCAATTAGACGGATTTCTTCCTGCAAAACATTAGAAAATTCAGGATCGCTCTCTATTTTTAGAAGTTCTTTATTATCGGAAAGTTCTTGTTCAGCTTTTTTAAGAGCATCCCAGGTAACTTTGATCTCAGCTAGGTAAGAATGCTCTTGTGTCAGTTCTTTATATTTTTTCTGATCATTAAAGATCTCAGAGTGACCTAATGTGGCTTCAACTTCAGCTAAACGGAGGAGGAGTTGTTGGACTTTTTTTTCAATCATGATGAGGGAGATAAGCTTACAAAGCTCTCCTCTGACATGATTGTGGAAGAAAGCTTTGTAGGCTAGAATTTAAAGAATTATTTCCTTTTCTTTTTGGACTCTTTTTTTACTTCTTTTTCTTTAGGCTGCTCTTCTAATTTTCCTTCAGACTCTTCATGAGTCGCCTTGTTTTGAGCCGCAGCAGCATAACGTTTTTTAAATTTATCTACACGGCCTTCAGAGTCAACTAAAGCCTTGCTACCCGTAAAGAAAGGATGGGAAGCCGAGGAGGTTGATAAATGATAAACAGGATACTCAGCGCCTTCAAATTTATCCATTTGTTTTGGCTGTAAAGTAGATCCACATACGAATTTATGTCCTGTCGAAGAATCAACGAACAAGATTTTTTGATATTTAGGATGAATATCTTTCTTCATCAGAATTAACTCCAAAAAGGTTAGCAAATTTAATTTTCTTAAGTTACGAAAAAATGATAAAATGTATTCAATAAAAAAACAAGCCTTTTCTTTGCTGCTCGCTCAACACTTTTATCGTCAGAGTAGAAAATCTTTGGGATGCAAAAGAGATTTTGTGCTTAATTAGGGGCAATTGATTGAAATTTTTGCTTCTTAGCTCTAAGATGTCTAAACATTCGTATTTGCAAACTTTAAAACCCCATTTTTTATTATGTCTTATCATTCTTCTTTTCTCTCAAACTACGACAAGGTTCCTAAAAGCCTTAAAATCTTGATTTGCCTGACAGCTATAGTGACTATATGCAGTGCGGCATTAGAACCTCTTTTTACCACTCTCTTTAAAATATATGGACCCCAAGAGCTTTTAGGGCTCTCCCCTTGGGGTATGACAAACTCCTATTATTGGCAACTTATTACTTCCCTTTTTATTCAAAAACATGCGCATGGCATCAATTTATTTTTACTTATCAATCTTACTTTTAATATGTATATACTCTGGCTTTTTGGATCCCAACTTGCTGAATCTTATGGAGATAAATCTTTTCTTGCTCTTTATTTTATTAGCGGCATCCTCGCCAACCTAGCAGCTTTAGCAACCGTTTACCTTTTACTACCTTATAAGCTGTTTATCATTGCAGGCTTAGCCCCCTCTCTATTAGCCATCTTTGTAGCCTGGGCCATGCTTCATCGAGAGACCACCCTTCTCCTCTTTTTTTTAATCCCTATTCAGGCTAAGTGGCTTCTAGCTGTTGTGGTTGCTTTTTCTCTTCTTATTCCTTTATCGGAACTGGATTTTGTGAATCTATTCTACCATATGGTAGGCATAGCTTCCGGCTATCTTTATAGCACAGTTGTTTGGCAGCAACCGACGCCTTATCTATACATGCAAAACATAGACGAAATTTTTATGGTTGGGGGCCACAAATTTCGCGCTAAAATTCAACGCTACTTCTTTTCCACCCCGCAAAAGAGTAAAATTGTCGATATCAAAACAGGAAAAGCTACCTTAGGAGATGATGCATTTATTGACGAGATGTTAGCCAAAATTTCCCGCTATGGAGAACAATCTTTAACACGGCAAGAAAAAGACCGTATGCGTAAAATTTCGGAAGAAAAAATGAAGAAAAACTAGGAAAGCTTGCATTTTAGGCACCTAAAGCACACTCTAACTTGCCAGCTCTCTTAATCTCAAAGTAACATGTTATGCCTTTTTATAATTATAAAGCCTTTCCGAATACTAAATTTTGCTTGTTAACAAGTATATTTTATAGGAGATGGGATAGCTTTTATATAGGAGGAAGATCGCACCTGTGAACAAAAAAAAAGCTAGTAAGGGGGAATCTTCCTTTTACCAAATATGGAAATAGTTTTAATAAAAATCCTTCCACCGTAAAAGACCAAAACTTTCCTGAGAATGTTAAACAGGGAAATTGCATGAAGATTTAAGTTGACAAAGCAAGGGGTATAATTATCATTCTTTTCCTTAAAAAGGAGGAATGAATGAATACGCATAAACCCAATAGTGTTTTTGCTGTATTTAAGGCCCTGGAAGATCCAAGGAAGCAAAGAAACCAAATCTATAGTTTGTTTGATATTGTTACGATTAGCATTTTGGCGGTTTTATGCGGTGCAGATGATTGGGCAACCATCCATTTATGGGCATCTTGCAATTTACCTTGGCTGCAAGAGCATGGAATCTGCTTAGCAGGTGTGCCATCGCATGATACTTTAGGAAGATTTTTCCGCTATGTATCTGCCTCGAATTTTGAAAGATGTTTTGTACAATGGACCCAAAATATTGCTGGAGCCATTAAAGGAGTGATTGCTATAGATGGCAAAACATTAAGAGGCTCGTATGATGCAGCTCGTGAAGGAAAAGCAATTCACATGGTTAGTGCCTTTGCAGCAGAGAATAAGCTAATACTTGGCCAGCTTGCTACGGACACAAAATCAAACGAAATAACTGCCATTCCCTTGTTATTGGATATGCTTGATATCAAAGGAGCTACAGTTACCATAGATGCAGCTGGATGTCAGAAAGAGATAGCTAAACAGATTCGCCATCAAGGAGGTCATTACTTACTCGCACTGAAAGGTAATCAAGGGAGTCTACATGCAGAAACCAAAAACTTTTTTGATCAAGCTATACAGGTAACACCTAAAGAAGCGAGTTGCGATTATTACTCGATTGAAGAAAAGAGCAGAGATCGTTTTGAGAAGCGAGAAGTTTGGTGTACGCATGAATTAGATTGGCTGCCCCAGAAAGAAGAATGGGTAGATCTGAATGCGCTAGTCTGCATGAGAAGCACTAGGCGCATTAAAGATAAGACATCTATAGAGGCTAGATACTATATTGCTAGTGAAAAAGCTAGCGCTGAAAAGCATGGACTAGGCATACGCTTGCATTGGGGTATCGAAAACAAAGTTCATTGGCAATTAGATGTTTCTTATGGGGAAGATAAGAGCAAAGTCCGTAAAGACCACGGTCCCGAAAATCTATCTGTTTTGAAAAGATGTACAATGAATTTATTAAAAGCTGATACAAAAACAAAAGCAGGAATCAAGGGCAAGAGAGCAAAAGCCGGGTGGAATCGAGACTACATGATGGAAATACTAAATGGTAAATAAAATCTTCATGCAATTTCCCTGGAATGTTAAAGATTTAAACTTTGCGCACTATACGCTTCGTTTTTAAATGAGAGAAAACTTATTCCATGACAATTTGTAGGCCTTACCGATACGCGCTGAAAAACCTCAAAGAGGTTTTTGCTACAGGGCCCTCCAAAAAGCTTAAGAAGCAAGCCGCCCCCAAGTTGCAGAGAGCTTGGTAAAGGACTTTAGAAACACAAGCATCACGAAGGCTGCCCTGGAAGCCTATGGAAGTGTTGTGAAATCTTATTTTTATTACCTTATTCTCTAAATTTAAACCTCATTGAAGCTTTTTGAGCTAATTTTAAGAAGCTTAGAAAAACAAACTTAAGTAAATTTTTTCTCTTGCATAAATCGTTGATTACTATTTAAGGAAAAAAGGCCAGTAGCAGAATTTAAATAGGTTTAATTTCAAAGATGGGGATAAAAGGGTAGTTTGGCACGAAAGAGTTAGCTAGCTTTGCTTGTAGCTTTAATCGCTAAGATCTTCAATAACAAAGAGGGCTCTACAAGCATTCTCCCTATTATGACTCACGACTTAAAATCATGATTTTGCCCCCATCTATAAATCTAACACAAACTATGGCGCATAGAAGAGTATCACCATTCGATAAAGCAGAATGCTAGCTTTAAGAAGTCACCTATCAAAATCGCTTGCTCTCAAAGAAATCATATTTTTTTCCTCTTATCGCTTATTAAAAGCTTGCATTTCTTAAAATAGGGCTAGCACCAGAACGATAAGGTCGATTTTCTGCTTGAGGTAATAGTGAATAATTAACTTTTTGATTTGTCGATGGTAACTTGGAACTATTTTTAGAATTTTGATTAAGCTGCTCTTCCAACTGAGCCATGCGCGCTTCAAGCTTGGTGATTACCTTTTCCACTCTATTTACCGTAGCTTTTAGCTCTGCATTCTCTGTCAATAGCTGCTCGTATGAGGGTTGTATGCTATTTAATGTATAACTAAGCCAGTATATACCCTAGAAATTATTTTATTTATCAAAAGTGATTGATATACACCGTGACCGCTTATGAAAATTAGGATTTGCAAGCATGAAAGATATGAATAAGTTTTTATCGGTCGAGGCTCGACTTCTTTAAGTGCTTCTTTAATTTTTAAATAAGCAATCTAGCTACTCGCCAGCCAAAGCCTTTTTTTCTTGGCGACATTTTTTAAAAAAATCACGCATGAGGGTGGCTCCATATTCCTCTAGAACGCCTCTTCTAATGTTGAGATTATGCGTAGGATGAACCTTCTCAAACACATTCATCCAACTCCCATTAGCCCCATGCCGTAAATCAGGCGCGCCCCATACCAGCGTGGAAATTCTTGATAAAAACATAGCTCCTGCACACATGCAACAAGGTTCTATGGTGGTGTAAAGTGTAGTATCAGTCAATCGCCAGTTCTCTATTGCCACTTCCCCTGCAGTAATGCATAGCATTTCTGCATGGGCAGTAGCATCTTTGAGTAGTTCTACTTGGTTATATCCCCTCGAGATTACTTGTCCTTCATGCACCAAAACAGCTCCGACAGGAACTTCCCCCTGTTTAAAAGCTTTCCAGGCCTCTTTCAAAGCTTCAAGCATAAATTTTTCATCTTCTGAGTGAGGCTTAAACGTAAAGGGAAAAAGCATAGTTATCCATTCAATCTTTTCTGTAGTAATGCCATTTGCTTTTTCAAAGATTCTGTATCTTGAATATATTTTTTTTGCATTCCAATCAGTTTTTTCTCATACTTATCCACTAAGCGAGCTAATTGCTTTTCATAATAATCTTTTAAAGATTGTTGGCTTGAATGTTCGTCCTGGGCATTTCCTACAGCTGCTAAGGCTTTTTGTTCTTCTTCAGCAAGCTTATTGAGCTTTTCATAAATTTCTTTAGGAAATACTACCGAATTCATAACGGAAAAAAGATAAGTACGTACAGCCCCATATTGGCTAACTGCACCCCCCACTATCTCTTGCGATTTATCTGTATCAATTTCAGTTAATTGGGTAAAATCATTGGAGATTTGCAACAAGGCCCGTTCAAAATAATCATAAAGCTCGGCATTCTTGAGAAGCCATCGATTGATGATAAACTCAGCAATTTTTTCTCCATTTTCTTCTTGCTCTAAAGCTAAGGTATAAGCCTTCACTATCTCTTCATTTGTTAGCTTGTTTAAATTTTTACCTAAAAAATATTTCTTTACAAATTTAAAATCGTTTTTAAGATGCTCGTGTTTAAGGTCTTTTTTTACCTCTTCAATGATTTGAGGCATCCATGATATTAACAATGTAGATTTTTCTTTATAAGTGGCGTCTTTCAGCATAGAGTAATTCCTTAAAAGGGTGTTTTGATTATGCACGGTTCAAGAATCTACCAATTTAACAGAGAAAATGCAAGAAGAGAACCTTTTATTAATGGGTTTAATTTAAAAGCCATGAAATAGACCCTTCATCCTAAAAGCCTCTTTTCTTCTTTTTTCTTTTACATTTCTCCTTTTATTCGTCATGGCTCCCTCCCACCCTAAGAAGATTGCTCTTGATTTTTAATAGTTACCTAGGTAAGATGGGATGATAGAGTGAGAAAAATAGATTTACATTTTTTTAATATATTAAGTCCCCATAACTATGGTCGGACTTTAAACTTAAACGGGGGATTTTCTGAATGTCTCTAGACAAAGGAACGAAAGAAGAGATTACAAAAAAATTTCAGCTTCATGAAAAAGACACAGGCTCCGCTGACGTCCAAATCGCTATTTTAACAGAGCGTATTGCTGAATTAAATGAGCACCTTAAGCGTTCTCCTAAAGATCACGCTTCTAGGCTAGCTCTCTTTAAGCATGTTGGCCTAAGAAGACGTTTATTGGATTATTTAAACTCAACCGACACTTTGCGCTATTTGTCGCTTATTAAAAAGTTAAAATTAAGAAAATAACGCAAAAAGCTTTATATTAAGTGGGGCAGATGGCCCATACCACTGCCCTTGTTAATCTAAGCTTAAGACCCTTTATTCTTAAGAAGGCCTCAAGTTTAAGGAGAATTTTAAAGATTATAGAAATCAGAAATCGCGCTTTAAATCCATCATTTAAAGTATGTTTTCTGAGTTCTATCTGTTAGCCTTCTTTATCATCTTCGATGACGCTTGCTGGAAAAACCGCATAAAATTATGTGGATTTTTTTAGCCTTCGACCTATCAATAAATTCAAACTACATTTTAGGAGTATAATATGCAACCACACCTCATGAAGGTTAAAGTAGGCGAGCAAGAACTAATTTTTGAAACAGGAAAAATTGGTAAACAAGCCAATGGGGCTGTTTTAATAAAAGCAGGCGAAACTTATCTTTTTAATAGCGCTTGTGCGGCAGCTAACGCGGCTGATAATATTGATTTTTTCCCTTTGAAAGTTGATTACCAAGAAAAATTTTCTGCGGTAGGTAAAACGATTAGCGGCTTTATAAAAAGAGAAGGACGCCCATCTGAGAAAGAAACCCTTATTTCACGCCTTATAGACCGTCCAATACGTCCTATGTTTCCCGAGGGCTATTATAACGAAGTTCAACTATTGTCCTACGTTTGGTCTTATGATGGCATTAATATGACAGAGCCCTTGGCAATCTGTGGCATTTCAGCCGCTTTAGTGCTCTCAGATATTCCCTTATTAAAACCTGTAGCTGGTGTACGTGTTGGCTTAATAGATGGGAAGTGGCTTGTCAATCCTACTCAAGAGCAGATGAAAAAATCTAAATTAGATCTAATGCTAGCGGGAACCGAAAATGCTATTCTTATGATCGAAGGTCATTGTGATTTTCTGACAGAAGATCAACTCATGGAAGCCATTGAAGTAGGCCACAATAGTATCAAAATTATTTGCCAAGCCCTACATAATTGGCAAAAAGAGATTGGTAAAGAAAAAAACTTGACCACTCTTAAAAGCTTGCCTAAAGAACTCATGGGAGAAGTTGAAAAACTTGCTAGACCTCTTTTAGAACCTGCATTAAGAAGCAATCTAAAGCAAGATCGTGAAGAAAAATTGAATGCTATGAGAAAAGCTGTGGTGGATAACCTTTTACCTGAAGGAGAAGAACCTAAATATTCCGTTAATCAGGTTAATGTGGCTCTTAAAGATATTCAGTCTAAATACATGCGTAAAATGATCTTAGAAGAAGATATCCGTAGCGATGGACGTGACAGTAAACAGATTCGCTCGATTGATATCGAGCAAGGCCTTCTGCCTCGTACGCACGGCAGTTCACTATTTACGCGTGGTGAGACGCAAGCGGTAGGGGTATGTACGTTAGGTGGGGAAGCTATGTCGCAAAGATACGAGGATCTCGATGAAGAGAGTAGCCGTAGATTTTATCTTCAATATTTCTTCCCTCCCTTCTCTGTAGGAGAAGTGGGACGCATAGGCTCTCCAGGACGCCGTGAAATTGGCCATGGAAAATTAGCAGAAAGAGCTTTGTCAGCTATTGTACCTGCTCGAGATATCTTTCCTTATACCATGCGCTTAGAATCCACCATTACAGAATCTAATGGTTCTTCCTCCATGGCTACAGTATGTGCAGGCTGCCTTTCTATGATGGATGCAGGAGTACCTATTAAACGTCCAATTGCAGGAATTGCCATGGGACTGATTTTAGAAGAGGGACATTACAAAATTTTGTCTGACATTTTGGGAATCGAAGATGCTTTAGGCGACATGGACTTTAAAATTGCTGGTGACCAGCATGGCATCACAGCCTTCCAAATGGATATCAAAGTAGAAGGAATTACCCCAGCTATTATGCAAGCGGCTCTAAATCAAGCTAAAGAGGGTAGAATTCACATTCTTAACAAGATGTTGGAAGTTTGTCCTACTTTCAAACCGCAGATGTCTATCTATGCCCCACGTATTGAAACCATGCAGATTAAGCCTAGTAAGATTGCCACAGTGATAGGTCCAGGAGGAAAACAAATTCGAGCTATTATCGAAGCCTCCGGGGTAGAAATTGATATCAACGATGACGGCTTGATTAGCATAGCCTCTACAAACTTAGAAGGTATTGAAAAAGCCAAAGCTATTATTCATGGCCTAACAGCTGAGGTAGAAATAGGTAGGACTTATACAGGTAAAGTTACCTCTGTAGTAGCTTTCGGAGCATTTATAGAAATTTTACCGGGTAAAGAAGGGTTATGCCATATCTCTGAATTTGAACATACACGCATTGAAAACTTAGCCGATCATGTCAAACAAGGAGAAATAATCTCTGTAAAAGTTTTAGATATCAACGAACGTGGCCAGCTTAAGTTGAGCCGTAAAGCACTTCTTAGTAAGTAATGAAGAGGAGATCGATAGAAAAAGACTATCGATCTCCCTTCATTTTATTCATTCCTTAAGATATCTATATTTTATCATCATATCATTTTTCGCTTATCTTTTTCTGCTAGGCTTTATTCCTTTCCCTCTCATCTTAAACCCCACTTCTTGGCTAATAAATTTCTTTGCTATGTTCTTAGTAGATGCTCTAAATTTCTGAGACAAAAGCTGATCTTGTTATCTAAAAACCTTTCTTAGCAAATAATCGTGCCTTTCATTAGCAAGCCTCTTAGTTGTACCATTAACTTTTTAACTTAATAAAACATTTGACAAAACGTTATCTTTAATAAATTTTTGTAGCTCTATAATCATTATCTTTAAGTCATACTTTTGCGTCTACAATCTCTTAATTTTCACTCTACTAGCCTTCTTAAAGATGGCGACTTAATTTATTAATAATTAAAGCTACTTGATTTGTGCCTCATCACTCCATAGAAAGAAAGTAATTATAGAAGTAAATACCCCTTTTGCTTAACTCTTCCTAGCTTAAGCCTGCCTAAAAGCTCCTTCAGCTAGCGATTAGCGAATAAACCTAGCGCGCGATATATATTCTAGGATTAATAGACGCAGCATGGATATTTTTAATTACTTTCTAAAAACTCGCTTCACGCATCCATCAGGCAACATGACGCATTAATTACTCTCAAGCAAAGTATCTAGAAGGCTTTTTAAAGCATATCCTCTCTTCTCTAAAGCTAAGTAAAAAATTAGCATATGGTTGATCTATATTAAAAGTGAGCAAGCCAATCCTCAAGGCACGTGCATAACTTTTAAGCCCATCATCCTAATTAGGGAAAATTAAAAAAATCTTATAATTACGATATTTAAGTTCTTTACAAATTTGAATGGTATAGATATAAACTGCTTTAACACTAGCCAAAAAACTACAAGCGGCAACATATCAACCATTTATTCAACTTTAGGCCCCATAACTGTAGGTAGTAATGAATAATATTTTTTCTTGGAATCCTTCTAACCCTCTTCTCAAGCAACTAGAAGATTATCGCCACGACCTAAATAAAACCCTCCCTACATCTGAGAGAGATAAAGACCCCACCCAAAACCTTACTGCTTTTTTCCAAAATTTTGTGCGAACAATCGAAGTAGAGCACCCTCTTCTTCGCAAAGTCTTTGTGCGTTGGCTAGGAAAAAAAGATTTAGTAGATAGTAATGGAGAGCTTGAACCTACCTTAATTGCGAATTATCTTGCTCCTATTTGGAAAAAGGATCCTGATGAATGCCAAGCTAATCTCCATCTTTTATTCAATTACATGACTCAGATCACGAAAAGTTTTATCAAAAAAAAATTCAGCTTAGCCGTAAACCCCTCTCTTGAAAAAATTGATATCCAATTTTTGGATCAAAAATTTTATAAAAGTTACCACAAAATTTTATCTACCGTGCAGTTCATTTGCTCGCTAGAAAAAATAGAAGATGAGTCAATTAAAATCATTATCACTGAGCTCAACGTCTGGTGCCTTCATTATTTAGTAGAATCAGCAAAAACGCCCTTAATCAATTTCGATCAGGATAAATACAACTATCCATTTAGCGAATACATAGACGATAATGCTCCTCATTATCACCGTGAAGATGGAGGGGCAATTGTAAAGATTTTCCTTAGGGTAATCAAGCAACGGCACGATTGGCTAAAAGATATCAAAATTAGCCTTATAAAAAATGATGAGTTTGAAAAATTAATTATTAATTGCTGTCAGATCTTAAAAGGACGCTATCTTCCTGCTGAGTCGAACAATCTGAAGAATATCCTTGAAGAGATTAACAACAAACCAGAAGAAAATGATTTTACTTTTGTAGATTATTCCGAAGCGTTCAAGTTCTATGAACATAATAGCTCCATTCTCCCTACCAAAAATATAAAGGAAATTTTACATAGAGTGTCTAAGGACAATCATTTAATTGTTGGAGTAGTATTAAAAATTGATAGCCAGGCTCTCTACTTTTTTCATGGCAATAACAAAAAAAACTTAAAGAAATTTTTAAATACATTTAAAAGCCTTCAAGGAGCTCACGGAGCGTATCCTGATATTGTATTACTCAAAGAACTTTTAATTCGTACAGGCTATAGAATTACATCCCTTTTAGACCACTATCCTCTTCCCCAGAGAAAAGCTTACGAAACCTACCTAGAGATTCCTCCGTTAGAAGAGCGTGAGATTACTCTAAAGGAGGTAATAAATACCCATCAAGAACTCTTTAAATACGTAGAAACTTTATCTGAATCGGTAGAAAACTCGACGCTTACCTCACACTATTTGCAGTTTCTTTATAAACTGCTTGCCGTCACAAAGCCAGTCATAAGAGTAGAAAATCCTCTTATTTATAAAGCAGCATTTAATTGTTTAAGCAAGATAAGAAAACATCTTAGCCAGCTTAGCTATGGTAATTTCCAAGCTTGCCAAAACAAATTCATTCTTGTTTTTGAACATTTTCAACAGCTTCAAATATTATACAAAAGAGAAGAAATTGAAACTATTCCTGAGGTTCTAAATTCCCAACCTACTCCTGAAGGAGTAATAAGCAACGGATATACTTTTACAAGCGGTATTGCTTGCTTTGGAAACATTACGGAAGGTCTTTTGCAAATGTTTGCTGAAGGACCTTCTCAGCCTGATGGAGAGCCTTGTAAGCCCTCTGTAATATTTGACACCAACAGTTACTACGAAATCAGCGAGAGCACAGGAGGCCTTAAAGATTGCTTAAAAGAACGTTTTTCCTGTCAAACTGCCCAGCTAAGTAATTTTGAAACAATTCCGAACCTGGAAAATTATGATGTTATCTTTACAGATATCTATCCTAATCGGGTAGTGAGACTTGTCATAGAAGAAATAAAAGTTAAAGAGATTATTAAAAAAATTTTAGAAAAAAGAGCTTCTAGCTCGGCTGCGCATAATGATAAACGTCCATTAGCGATGGTCCTTGATTGTGCCACTACGTTTTTTATGCATGAAGAAGTCCGCAGCTTAGTAGAAGAATTTGCAACCCCTATTAATGAAGGAAAATTAATTCTTATTTTAACCAACAGCCTAGCTAAGTATGGGCAGCTTGGGTTAGATAAATTTCCGGGCGGAATAGTACAAGTTTATAGTTCCGATACATCTGCGGACGATTTATTAAGAGGTTTATTAACAAGTAGTGCAAACGATAACTTTTCTAAAGAAGCTTTCTGGTTTTTTCATCTTATGCTCAAACATTGCAGTGAAAATATCATAAATTATCTAGAAAAAATAAGAAAAAATACTGACTTTGTTTATAAAGAATTACAAAAACAGGGACTAGTCATAGAAAAAAAACAAGACAGTACTAATCAAGGCTCCATTCAAAAGAATAATACTAAAAAACCTTTGATTCAAATCGGTTATAGAGATGAAAAAGTCCCGATGATAGGAATTCACATGAAGGGTTTTCAAAAAGAACTTTTTGGAAAGGAGGATGAGCAACTTTTACATATTTTGGTAGTTATCATGCAGTATTATTTGTATGCTAGATATATCAATGAAAATCTACCTGTCACCATGAGCCAAAGCTTTGGATTTGCGAATGCCAATTTAATTGAGTGCTGGTCTGCATTGAGATTAACAATTGGTCTAGAGGAGGAAAAAGATCTACGTTCATATGCTGCGATAATCGGTCAAATTAAAGAAGAGCTAGATTGTTTGGTCGAAGATGGTTTAAAAGAAAAAATAAAAGATAACATCATCACGCTATCCAAGCAACAGGATTTAAAAAAGTTATTTTATCATTACCATTCTAACTTTGTGAATAAGGTTCAAGACGGTTTATCATCTTTCATTAGCTATCTGTGTACTCTTAAGGAGTGCTAAGAAACCTTTTAAGGTATTAAATAAGACGAGTTAGCCGATAAGGAAATAGCTGAAAAAATGAGGCACTTAAATCTATCTTCCCCTTGGTCAATTTATAAATCTAGCCAACTAACAATTTTTGCTAATCCTTAATATTTTCTTTCCTTTAGCTACACTTTGCGGAAACTTTCTTTGCAGCTAAGAGATTCATTTAACCTGCCATCTTATTCTTTTTACACTAAAAGTGATCCTGCTCCAGTCCTTTTGCCAGGCTTTGGTTGCCTATAGATCCAAGGAGAAATTTTTCATTTCAATAGCTTATCTCCAGGGTTCCGCTAGCTGGCGTTTTTTCGGCAGCAATATTTTCCCAAACTTATAGGCAAGCTTTTCCTTTTGCTAATAAATAAGAAATCTCTCCTTTTCCTTTACAGGGCTAATCAATTGCCCGCCCTCTGCCTTTTTCTACTGAAAAAAAATCGTTTACTACGCGCTGCCAACCTAACTTTGTGATTAGCTTAAGTTGCATCTAAGCAAGGTTTACAGCATTCTATCTAATGGGCTATCTTAGTAGCATCTAGGTACCCTGAAAGAGCTCCTGACCGGCAAAGCTTCACCCTTCTCCTGAAGGTACATTACATGACCCTACATCTTTAATGAGCTCTAGATCAAATAGTGCTACAGATCTTTTTCTAGGATCCATAAGGATAAGTCTCTAACTTGCTTTTTACACTCCTTAAAAAGCTTGGGTGCTAAAATCTTGTGTTGGGTGTCCATAGCTTTTTACAACCATTCTGGTATCAGATCTTAGATATTACCATCATAGAAAGATACTTAATACGCCTTAAAAAACTTAGTCTACATACCCAACCTTCTGAAAGATCCGCCTATGCTCAACAAAAGGGGTTTTATTAAGTACGTGAGTGCATAAAGAGTAGATTAAAAGCGTATGCTGGAAGACGAATAAAAAAACAGCTGCTAGTGAAATACCTTCTTCACAGGGTTTGATTCTTTTTATCAAAAAAGATTTAAACAGTGAGGATCATGAGGGTTTAGAGAAAGATTGATGAATGCCCCTTTTTCCGAGATATAGGATAAGTGTAAAAAGCTTGAGCCTTAAACAATGCAAAATGTCGCTCAAAAGCTATTTGAGGCCCCCAATTAGCAAGAGCAATAGAAGAAGTAGATGGCCAAAATTATTATTAAACGAAGCGCTGGTTATGAGTATATTGTCTTATGAAAAGTGGCTATATCACATGCATGGACTTTAAATATATTAGGAAACTCTTATCAATTTAAATATCGACATCCTGGCCGCCGCTTAAGTTGTCTTTACCAATTTGATAAAAAGAAGGGTAGCTTATGCTTACCACCCGTAACCCCTGCATCCACTTGACTCGTAAGGAAAAACAAACATCAATGAGCTAGATGATGCAGTATAGGCTATGGCGTGAAGCATATAGAATTATTATAATCTTATCCGATGAATAGGGTGGAATGGGGGAGCGAATATTTAGATTTTTATCCATGTTTGAATCATTGCACCTGGATCAATAATACCTTGGAGTTTTACAGAAGCTTTATTGACCTTCGTGTTTCCAATTTTAATGACTTTTAAATTCATGTTGTCTAAAAAAGAAGGCAGTTCTTCAAATGAATGATTTCCATTCAAATTTAATTCTTGTAAATTAACCAATTCTTGAAGTTCAGAAGGTAGAGAAGTTAAATTATTAGCGCAAAGATCTAAATGCTGTAAGCCTTTCAGGTATTTAAAATAAGGAGGTAAATTTGTTAACTTTGCACCACTAAGTTCTAAAAACTGAATTTGTTCAATTTGCCGCATGATATCTTTTAAGCATATCCTCTCAACTTCTTCAGGATGAGAAAAATCATGGTTTAAGTATTTGTGAAGAATATTTCGAGCTATCGTGTGACCTTTTAAACTTCTCGAATACTGCACATAGATACGACCTTTCAGATACACATTTTTAACAATAAATTCACACAGTTGCTTGATTTCTTTTAACTGATTAATTTTCTGGGATATCTCACTAACACTTTTCTCTGCATCTTTTATGCCCTCATTAGAAGAAATTGATAAATCATAATCATTCTGCCCAGGTAAATGAGATTCAAGGAAATTAGAGCCGAATCGGGAATCAAAGCTAGAGGTTTGTGTTAATGCTTGCATACTGTACTCCTTTTTAACAAAATTTTTATTTTATTATAAAAAAAATGTCAATAAGTATTTAATATCAAACGATCTGGAAAAAATCTTTTTCAAGATAATATTTACCATCAAACCTATCCAGGCAATGGTTGAAAGTGTTTTAAAAAATGATTTTGTATAATTAAGGAGAATTAAAACTTTCTGTTCTTTTTTCTCCCATCTTTCGTATAAGTAAAGAAACTACTTAGCATAGATCAGGCTATATTGCCTAATATTTAAAATTTTGTTTAGCAATCCCACTGATTTATTAAGCAATTATACACGTTAGCTAGCTAAAAGAGCATATCAGCTGCTGGCATTTGAGTGATAAATGTTATTTTAATATTAAAATTAGCTTTGATGAACAAACTAGGCTTAGGCCCTCAAATTTACCTAAGGAACCTTTGAGGGCCTTTATCCAGATGGAGAGGCTGAAAAGTCGATATATTGAAAACCTTATATATTAACTAGATGATTTTCGATTTCAGGGATGGGACAATCCGTCAAATCTTTTGCTACTTCAGCCACTATAGTTTTTTGCGTGCTACTATTTATATGAGGGCGCACTAATCCTAAAAACGCAGGATTAGCCATTAAATAAAGCCTTGTAAATTCTCCTTTATAATGGGCAGCACAGATATACTCTCCTAAGGATCTAGCAAATTTCTCCTTTTCCACCTCTTTAGGATCCGTTTCAGGTTCGTAAGCATGACGAGTGGTTCCTCCACTTTGAAAGTTACGCCCAGGTTTTCTCCCTTCTAACACCTGATCTTGTAAACGGCTTTCAGGATGATTGAGGACTATAAGTTCTTCAATTTTAGGAAATTTTGCTAAACGATAAATCTTAGCTTTCGAGCTATTGGCAACTACGATCCAAGTTAGAGTATGTGGCATTCTTCCTCCTAATGCTATTAGAACAATTAATTTTACTATTAAAAAAGCAACTGATATTTATATTGTCTATCATTTAGTCTCGAAAAATAGATTAAAAGCTCCTCTAAATTTTTTTATCACTTATTATCTATAAAGCTTGCCTCTATCTATTAAAGAAAGGTTTTTTAAGTGATGAAGCTCTCAAAAGGCTTATATTTAATCTAGCTTTTGAAAGCATTCACTTAACGCATAATCTTGCATTTAGCTTTTTAAAATACTATAAAAAATTCAATTAGGCTAAACTTTTAGCCATTTCAAATTGTCACGCTACCTATTCTCAAGCCTATTTATTGAGCTTACAATAACATTACTTTTTCCTCCTAGCTACAAGATTTTTATCCAGCCATTCCCGCAAATAAAAATTTTAACGTTATTTAAAGATAATCCTTAGGTCTGCTTATCTAAAAGCAAAAGGGTACCTTAAGCTTTCTTTGCCGAAGTTAATATTTAGTTTAAATTTAAGAATTTCTACACTCAAGGGTTCAAAGGGCACTTTTAAGCTTTTTATGTTAAGAAGTATTCGGAGTAAGTCTTGCTCCTTTAAATCCATAGGCAATTGAGTGATAAAGATCTTGCCAGCTATCGATAAAGTAAGAGACAAAAAAA
>NZ_JAEMUE010000044.1:0-99487 GCF_018342435.1 Neochlamydia sp. AcF65 | reverse complement strand
TGATAATAGCGTTCGCCTTTCGCTCCTTTTCCTGCCGATAAACTCTGCCAATCTTTTGGCTTAATTTCTGCAAGAAAGTGGCTGACTGGACTTCGATCAAAATCTACGCTCACATAGTAAATAAGTTATTTTGCATTAACTGCTTGGATCGTTAAAGACTGAGATTAATAGGCAAAGAAAAAGAAACAGAGATTACCAAATAAGTTTTAAGCTTTCTTGATCTTTTTAAGCTTGCTTAAAATACAGAGAGTAAGGCAATATAGCGCTACATTCTGCACCGGTAGCTCAATCGGATAGAGTACCCGGCTACGAACCGGGCGGTTAGAGGTTCAAATCCTCTCCGGTGCAATGATTATCCATACAATTGTATCAGGTCCTTTTCAAACGAATGCTTATGTCATTAGCTGCCCTGCCACTTTGCAAGCAGCAATCATCGATCCTGCTCCAGGAAGCGCATCGGCAATTATAGATTATCTCACTAAAAATCACTTACTTACTTCCAAAATCCTTTTAACTCATTCACACTGGGATCATATTGCTGATGTGGCGCCCCTTAAAAATAAATATAAGATTCCTGTTTATGTCCATTTATTGGATGCAAAGAATGTAGAAAATCCTGGAAGTGATGGCTTGCCATGTTGGATTGATATAGAGGGGACTGAACCTGAGCATTATGTGAAAGCAGGTGAGAAGGTTGCTGTAGGGAATGTTACTTTTGAAGTCATCGAAACTCCTGGTCATACTCCTGGTGGTGTTTGTTTTTATAGTCAAGAAGAGCAGCTGTTATTCTCAGGGGATACTTTATTTAAAGGTACGATTGGCAATTTATCTTTTCCCACGGCACGACCTTCCCTTATGTGGGATTCCTTGTCAAAGCTTGCCAAGCTACCACCGGATACACGTGTATTTCCAGGCCATGGAGAGGCCACGACGATAGGTGCAGAAGAATGGCTAGAGAAGGCCGAAGAGTTTTTTGGAAATTAAGGATAAAGATAAAAAAAGGAGTTTACGATGGGTGTGTTAGTGGGTAAGCAAGCCCCCGAATTTAGGGCAAAAGCGGTTGTAGAAGGGCGAATTATCAACAATTTCTCATTGGTTGATTTTTTAGGTAAAAATGTCGTTTTTTTCTTCTATCCTTTAGACTTTACTTTTGTGTGTCCTACAGAATTACATGCCTTTCAAGAAAAAATAAAAGAGTTTGAAAAAAGGGATACTCAGTTGGTTGCTTGCTCGGTAGATAGTCCCTATTGCCATGCGGCTTGGCTAAATACTCCTAAATCAAAAGGAGGCATTCAGGGCCTAACTTATCCCATTGTGTCTGATATGAACCGTTGCATTGCCTGCGATTATGACGTGCTTATTCAGCATGAAGGTATTGCTTATCGAGGGCTTTTTATTATAGATAAAAAAGGTATTGTACGTCATCAGGTTGTCAATGATTTGCCACTAGGCCGTAATGTCGAAGAAGTTCTGCGGATGCTAGATGCCTTAGTCTTTATCGAAGAGAATGGCGAAGTTTGTCCTGCTAATTGGCAAAAAGGTAGTAGGACGATGAAGCCTACTAGCGAAGGCCTCGAGCACTACTTTACCCCCGTTTAAAATTACAGCGCATGATACATATTTAACTAGCAAGTGTACCGCTGGCTTTAGTTTTTAATGTTATAATTGAAGGCCATAAACCTAATTATTCCTTACCTGGGATATGAAGCTTAATAATTTGCTTGAGCTCCTAGTCAACAGATTTTTAGGTTTTCATTTAATATTTTTAAGGTTCATATCTAGCCATTTAACCTTTGTAAGCTCTTGATCTTTTATCTTTTGGGTTTTTTTCTTATGGGGGGGTGTTTTTTTTACCCTTCCCTTTAATGGATTACCAAACACTTTTTTTGAAAATTTTTCTGAGGATAAATAAAGTTTTTTAGATGTGCTTTCCTGCAAAATGCCTGTAAACATTTGTAAATAAATAGTGAATAATTAAAATTTATTTTATTCTTCTTTTCTCTAAGAAATCAATCAACGACAGCATGCAAAAATCCTTTCACCATATGTTCTTTTATGCAATATATAAGAAAAAAGAAGGGGAAATGCTAAAGACCTAGCAAAAATTAAGTAGGGGCCACGCTTAAAAGTTTGATTGCCAGCTAGCATGGTCGGGCATTGTGAGAGGATAGATCGAATGGCAGCATATACAATATACATTTAACTTAATTAACAAGTGTTTACAAAATATGAAAAAACTCATTCAAGAAATTGCGCATTTTAAAAAGAACCTTAGCGAGGAGGGGCGCGCTCTTTTTGCTCGGTTGGCCCTCGGGCAAAAGCCAGAAGCACTTTTTATTGCATGCTCTGATAGTCGCCTAATGCCCAGTCTTTTTGCTTCTACTCATCCGGGAAATATATTTGTGTTAAGAAATATTGGAAATTTAATACCCCCGGCTTCTTCCTCACTTTGCGATAGCAGTGCTTCGGCAGTATTAGAGTTTTCTACATTTTCTCTTAACGTTTCTGATATTATTGTTTGTGGTCATTCTGAATGTGGAGCTATGCAAGCTCTAGCCCGAGGAGTCGATGGCCATACTTGCCCCCATCTTGGTTCCTGGCTAAAGCATGGAGAAGAAGCTTTAAATAAAGTGAGAGAAGGAATTAGCCTTAACCCTTCTTTATCCGAGCATAACCAAATCTCTCAAATTAATGTGCTTCAACAAATGCAACATGTTATCAGCTATCCTTTCATTCAAGAACGCCTGGAAAAAAAGCAGCTTCGAGTGCATGGATGGTGGTTTGATATCGCACAAGCGGATGTCTACTATTATAAGCAAGATCTCCATCAATTTGTTTTGATCGATGAAGAAGAAGCTAATCTAATGGTAGATAATTTAAGATAATTCATAATTTATTGTTTTTTCTATAAAATTTTGCTTCAAATTTTTAAACCCTACCGATAAAAAATTATAAAGCTAGAATAGCTAACTTGTGGGCTAAAGATGGGTGGAGGATGAAAATATTAAGCAGGGGACAAGGAAAAATTTTGCCAAATTCTTTGATCTCTGACCTGTATTATGGATAAACCTACTGGCCCTAACGCTTCAATGTTGCTCTTTAATTCTCGAACGCTTGGTGGCATAAGTAGCTTTTAGTATTAATATCCATAGCAAGCATTGATTTATGCAAAAGCCTCTAGGTGCTCTTGCATGTTTTAAGAAAAGATACTTAACTAGCTTGTTTAGGAAATAATTTATCAAGGGGTTAATCCTTGTTTAACTTCAAGGCCCCTTTCTTAGGAAAATGAGGAAGAGGAAAAACCTGTCCCACATTTATAAAGGTTACTATCCCAATAGCGGCAGACACTTTTAAGAGCATCTTCAATATTGAGTAAACGATTATATTTGGCGACCCGGTCTGTACGAGAAAGAGAGCCTGTTTTAATTTGCCCCGCATTTGTAGCCACGGCTATATCGGCTATTATGCTGTCTTCAGTTTCACCCGAACGATGAGAAATAATAGCAGCATAGCTATGGCTCTGCGCTAAGCGAATAGTTTCTAGCGTCTCAGTTAATGTGCCAATCTGGTTGGGTTTAATCAAAATGGAGTTAGCAACGTTTAAGTCAAAACCCCGCGACAGAAATTTAGGATTAGTCACAAAAATGTCATCTCCTACTAGCTGGACTTGATGTCCTAATTTTTTAGTAAGATGCTGCCAACCAAGCCAATCATTTTCGGCCAGTCCATCTTCAATTGAATCGATAGGGAACTTCTTCACCAAGTTTTCTAAATAATCTACGACTTCTTCGGCAGTTCGTTCCACAAAGGGTCTTTTTCTTTTTTGTTTCTTTTTCTCTTTATAAAGACCCGTAGATTCATCATAGAACTCAGAAGCTGCACAATCTAAGGCTAACGATACATCGATGCCAGGACGGTATCCTGCTTTTTCGATGGCTGAGACTATCAGTTCTAAAGCAATCTCATTGGATTCTAGATTAGGAGCAAAGCCTCCCTCATCACCTACCGCTGTAACATGGCCTTCTTCTTTAAGTATCCCTTTTAAAGTATGAAAAATTTCTGCTCCCCACCGTACAGCTTCATGAAAGGAAGGAGCTCCGGTAGGTCGAATCATAAATTCTTGAAAATCAAGCAGATTATCAGCATGAGCTCCGCCATTGAGAATGTTAATCATGGGGCAAGGAAGAATATGGGTATGAGCTCCACCGATGTAGCGATATAAGGGAAGTTTAGCATTAAGGGCTCCTGCTCGCGCTAAGGCTAAAGATGTTCCTAAAATTGCATTGGCTCCAAAACGGCTTTTATTCTCACAACCATCACTGGTGATCATCAGGCGATCTAGACGAGCCTGATCAAAGACATGTTCTCCTACTAGAATTTGAGCGAGAGGCCCATTAACATGCGTGATGGCTTTTTGCACACCTTTACCTGCAAAACGTCTGTTATCCCCATCTCTAAGCTCTAAGGCTTCATGCTGACCTGTCGATGCTCCTGAAGGTACTGAAGCTTCGGCGCTAATATCGCGATCGGTAGTAATCATGACTTTAAGGGTAGGATTACCGCGCGAATCTAAAATTTCTATAGCTTTTACTGAGCGAATATAGGACATGCTTTTACCTTCGAGTTAATTTTTTTTAAGATATAATCTAGGCGGTTTCTTATCAAGTAACTCTTCTTGAGGGATAAAATTTTAAAATTGCTTGCTCTCAAATGCCTAATTATACGCTGCTAAGCAGACTCTTCCTAAACCGTATCTATCAAAAAAAGGGCTTTTAAATCAAGAACAGCTAAGAGGCAGCTACGAAGGTCGGGGCAGAATTTCTTTACCATCGGCAAGAAGGCAGGGTGATGACCGTAAGAAAAGAAAGGCCTGCAATTACTGGTAAATCTTTTAGAATTTATTTGCATGCGAAAACAAGGAAAAGCTAACGGCGCAAGTGCTCTTGCGATAGAGCTTCTAGCAAATACTGATAAGAAGCAAACCGCAAGGGGGAAAGTTTTTCGTTTTCTACGGCTGCAATTACAGCACATTCTTTTTCATGGGTATGAGAACAATTGGGAAACTTGCACTGTTGTCCAATTTCTTCAATTTCAGGAAAGTATTGCTCGACTTCTTCTTTATTAAGATCCCATAAACCAAAACTTTTAATTCCCGGAGTATCTATACACCAGCCACCAAATTCTAAGGAAATAAGCTTTGCCATAGTAGTAGTATGAGAACCTTTCTTAGTCTTTTCAACTACTTTTCCTACTTTAAAATTGAGGCCTGTAATGGCATTAATAAGAGAGGATTTACCTACTCCTGATTGCCCTGAAAAAACTGAGGCTTTATTTTTCATTATGCTTTTTAGTTGATCTAATCCTTGCTCGGTAACAATACTAACAGGTATGACATGAATCTGCGCGACTTTATAAGCATGCAGAAAATCTTTATAAAGCTCTTGTTCAGCCAGGGGTGTAGCTGGATGATCGAGTAAATCAATCTTGTTGACGACTATTATAGGTTCCATACCACCTTTACGTGCGGCTATAATGTAACGATCGACAAGAAAAGGCTTAAGAGGTGGATTGACAACGGAAACAGTAATTAATACCTGATCTATGTTAGCAGCGATTAATTGCTCTTGGCGCCTTGAAAGATTGTCAGCGCGTGATAGAACAGAATAACGTTCTTCAACATGCGCGATAAGGCCTTCTTGAGCATCTGTTTTTTGAAATAATACCAAGTCTCCTACGGTAACAAGATTTTTAAATTGTGTTTTTTCTTTTTTCAACAGCCCACGCATAGAACAGGCATAGATTGCATGCTCATGCTCTACCATAATTCCTTGGGGAGTAATAGATAGAACCCTACCCCGTAGTAAATCTTCTTTGGCAAGTTTGATATTTTGATGGAGTTCCTTATTTTTTTGCCATTTATCTCTATCAGTTTTTTTATATTTAGAGCGATCTTTTGCAGAGGCTAGCTTACGCTCTTTCCGTGAATTTTTACGATCATCTTTATAATAATCGGCTTCAAGATCACAGCCCACCCATTTTTGAGGCATACGCGGTAGCTGATCTTTTTTAGGATGTTTCATAAAGGCTCCCTCTTTTGGCGCAAATTATAAAGTAAGAGCCCTGCTGCTACTGAAACATTAAGAGATTCCATTTCTCCAGACATAGGAATAGTGATCGATGAACCTATAGAAAAAGCTTCCTGAGAAGGTCCTTGAGCTTCATTGCTTAAAACTAAAAGGACTCCTGCCGAAGGCTTTACCTGCTCAAAAGGAACTCCATTAATATCGGCAACTAAACCTTGTAGGTTGTTTACTTTAATAATCTCTTGTAAGTCTTTCCAAGTACCTTGACGCATAGGAATTTTAAATACAGCTCCGCGAGAAGCACGCAGGGCTTTTTCATTAAAAGGATCGCAAGTTCCCTCAAGTAAAAAAATGCCTTCCCATCCTAAAGCTAGGGCCGAGCGAATAATGGTACCTAGATTGCCCGGATCATTGACACGATCCAAAGCCAAGAGGTATTTTTTTCCATAAAGATTAGAGAATTTAGGCATAGGAGCTTCAGCTAAAATGCCTTCAGAAGATTGAAGGCCTGATACTTTTTGAATAAGCGCAGGAGTCGCTAAAATAATTTTTTCGGCTTGCACATTTTTAGGTAAAAGATGGAGAGAAGAAGCTAAGATAGTTTTGAAAGTAAGCAAAGAATTGGCCTCAGCGATTAATTTGATCCCTTCAAGCACAAAGGCTTGATGATGCCAGCGATAATCATGATTTTGACGTAGCTTGACTAAATGTTTAACTAAAGGATGCTGAGGGCTAGAAAGTTCTTTCATAAAAATAAAGATTTATTACCTTGCGATAGCTAACTATAACTTTTTTTACTCCATCTTGCAATAGATGAATCGCGCCTCCTCTCCCTTCTCTTAAGTTCTTTATTTGGATTACCCTGCCTACTTTTATTCGTTGCCTTAAGCAATCTTTTAATTTACACTCAATGATAAGAGCTAAAAATAGAGATTAAAGCTTCCAAGTTGTTTATTTTAAGGTTGCAGAAGCTTTTCCAAAGCGATAAATATCTTGTTTAAATATCTTCTATTTCCATTGAAAGTTCTAAAGGATTTTAAAAGGAAGCTAAGGGATCAGAGGAGAGCTTCTGCTTTTAGCAAGATTGATAAGCTTCTTGTTTTTTTGAAGTTCATAACTGGCATACCGGAGTGCTTTACCATTTTGCTGAACCGCTGTAAGCACAATATGCTCAGCACTCTTAAAAATTTGGCTAGCATACTCAAGGGCCAAACCATTTTGCTTAAGAGCAACAAGCACAACATTCTCATTCTCCTTTAAAAGGGGGCCAATATACTCAAGGGCTAAGCCATTTTGCTCAAGGGCAGCAAGCACGACATCCTCATTGTTTTTAAGCTTTTCGCTAGCGTACTGTAGGGCCCAGCCATTCTGGCGCACAGCTTCAAGTACAATTTCTTTATTATCTTTAAGTTTTTCACTAGCATACTGCAGGGCCCAGCCGTTCTGCTGAACGGCGGCAATCACGATCTCCTTATTATTTTTAAACTCCTCGCTAACTTCTTGGAGCGTCGAGCCATGTTGCCGGACGGCAGCCAAGACCACTTGCTTATCATGTTGAAGCTCTTTGCTAGCATGCTCAAGTGCCCAGCCATCTTGCTGAACGGCGGCAAGCACCACGCTTTTATTGTTTTTGAGGTTTTCACTAGCATATTGAAGGGCCATGCCTTTTTGCTTGACAGCTGCGAGTACAATATCTTTATCATCTTTAAACTGTTTGTTGACATATTCGAGCGCCCAACCATTTTGCTTGACAATAGCAAGGAGAAGCTTTTTATTGTTCTTCGCCTTTTTATTGCTGCTTTGGGGAGCTGAACTCTTTCGTTCAACATTCGTTGTTATAGACTTTTTGTTACTGCTTCTAGAGCAAGTAAAATCCCAAATTCCTACGCTTATATTCCCTAGGATAGGGATCAATAAAATTATACATCGTTTAAAACTTTTAAGTCTGAGGTGAGCATGATAAGGGTTCTTAGGAAACTTTTGCTCTTGCTTAAAAGATAAAAGGATACATTTTTGGAAAATATCAACTAAATTAGTCACTGTGCTAACTAGAGGAATATAGTCTGCAACATTATCAATCGAACGGTAAGCTTGAGATAAATCATAGATTTTCATGGGAGCTTCCATATCAATTGGTTGTCTAACAAAGAAATTAATTTTAAATAAAAAATTATTTAAAACCTATAGAATTTATTTTATTTCCCTTTAAGGAAAGCTTGTGAAGCAAGGGAAAGTAGGCCTGCTTGTCCCCATGGTTTTAAGAGATTTTAGGCGGCCGAACTTTGATAAATATGCCTTTTTAAATAAGTACTAAAGGTGTTTATTTCCTAGTCAGCTTGGCTACTTTAATAAGCTCCTCGCTATTGCGCAACTTTGGGCTAGCATATTGAAGGGCCCAACCATTCTGTTGGACAGCAGCCTGCACAATATCTAGATTGTCTTTAAGTGCGGGACTAGCATATTGAAGGGCCCAGCCATTTTGTTGGATGGCAGCAAGCACGACATCCTTATCATTTTGCAGTTGTGGGCTAGCAAATTCAAGAGCGTAGCCATCTTGCTTAACTGCGGCAAGCACCACATCCTTATCGTTTTTAAGCTTTTCGCTCGCATAGCGAAGCCTTAGGGGCCTTTTTTTAACAGCAGCCAGCACAATGTCTTTATCGTTCCTAAGCTCTTCGCTAGCCTCTTCAAGGGTCCAGCCCTCGTTTTGAATGGCAGCAATGATCATCTTTTTATTTTTCTTTAGCCTGGAGCTGGCGTATTGAAGGGTCCAGCCGTTTTCTTCAATAGCAGCAAGCACAATCTTGGGATCATCTTTAAGCCTGGAGCTGGCGTATTGAAGGGCTCCGCCATTTTGGCGAAGAGCCGTAAGTACGACATCCCTATCATTCTGCAGCCTAGGGCTAGCAAACTCAAGGGCCCAGCCATTTTGCTCGGCTGCAGCAAGTACAATGTTTTTATCGTCCTTAAGTTCGCGGCTAGCATATTGAAGTGCTTCGCCATTTTGCTTAACGGCTGCCAGCACGATATCTTTATCTTTTTGGAGTTCTAAGCGAGCGCTCTTAAGAGCAAGGCCATCTTTCTTAACAAGAGCAAATAAAGCTTCTTTATCTTTTTGAAGAGCTGTATGATTAGGAGAAAAATTCTTATCTTGTTGCTTTTTATTAGCATCATTTCGATGCAGGAAGTCGATGATACCAATGGTGAGATTACCCAAAACAGGAATCAGCAAGGTTATGCACCTTCCAAAGCTTTTACGGCTAAGGTGGCTATAGTAATGGCTCTTTATTAAGCTTTCTTTTGATATGAAGGTCGCAATAATACATTTCTGGAAGAGATCGACTAAATTAGTGACCGTGCTGACAACAGGGATATAGTCACTGATATTATCTATCCTACTGCATGCCTGAGATAAATTGCTTATTCCCATTTTGTATCTCCTTGATCTCATTTAGATGTGAACCAAATTTAATTTCAGTTTGATTTAAATCCAACAAAAAAAGTAATTTTTTTTGTTCTGCTTAATTGGAGGCTGTCTTTTATTACTGAGATTTGAGGTAAAAAATATTTTTAGATGCTCAGTTTTATCTCTTGAATAAAACCACCTTTATAGAATTTTTAGATAAGCTCATGAAGAAAAATTATTAACCCAAGTTAACATACATAGCGCTTGACAACTCCAGAAAGTTATAGCCATACGCTCAACAGAACTAGCTTTACTTCAAGCTCTAACTGGGCATCCTTCCAAGGCATCTAACCTTATATTACTTCGACAAGGCCAGCTTGTTATGTTGCTAAATAACTATCACAACTCTTAATTGATGGACTCTATACTTGAGAAATTTATGATTTAATTTTTCTAGCCCTACTGCTGAGGGCTTAATGGTTTAAGCCATTTCATGCCTTCTGCACAAGCAGGCTTTAGAAAAAGGTAGGCAGCACGGAGATAAAGCGTGAAAATTGAATCATTATAAGCTTAAACTACAGATAGGCGATCTAGGTTGAAATATTTTAGCAAAGCCAATGGATGGTTTTAAAAAATCAAAGAGGAATACGACTCTACCTTGGGTGTTTCACCAAATAAAGCAAAAGAAAAAGCCCCCTTTATACTGAATGCCGGTGGCTTGAAATGTTTATATTACCGATACTAACAATCAAACAAATTTCTGCTTGCTGTCAAGGGGGCTATGATCAAAATAAAAATGCTCCTTTGAGCTCTAAAAGTTGCTATATCTGGTATAAAACCCCGGTGAATCGACTCCTCTACCCTTTAATTTTCTTTATTTAGCTCTGCCAAAAAGAGTGAGGGCTCCTCCTCCTACAATCATGGCTATCCCGCCAATAATATACCACATTGTATTGTCTGTATAGCGGCCCGTAACATCTTCTACGACCTTCTCTGTGAAAGCTTGAGAAGAATTGATGCCAAATAATAGAAGAGCAATTCCAACTGCTAAGCTAACCAAACCTAATATACGCATAAATTCTCCTGAGGTAAATAATTTAAAAATTAGCTAATTTTGTATGACTGATAAAAAAGCTTTTTGCGTAATCCATTCTACTATTTCAAGCTGTAAAGTTATTATAGCTGACTCCTATATTTTGTATAGTTTTTTTCTAGCTTTAAAAGACCCTTGCAAAAGCCTTTAGTTCAAATTCGGCCAATGTTTGGACTGCTGAAGCATTTTTATGCTTTCCTCAGGGGCTTGCAGATTATGCAAAATAGCGTTCTTTTCTGCTTCTTGCAATAAAAGGCCCATGCTTTTACCAGGCAAAACTCCTAAAGATTTAAGCATACTGGAAGTCACTAAAGGCTGTTTTTTTCTCGCGCGTTCAATATGAGGTTTCAAGCGTTCCTTCTTCTGTTCATGCTCTTGATAAAAAGCTTCTTCACTATCTTCAGATAGGCGGGCTGCGAAGATCTCTAGACATACTTGAGAGTATGAATGAGCGTAAAAGTGGACCCATTCAGGATCAGGAAGCCTTTGAGCTACGGATAAAAGTTGCTTTCCAGTCTGCACAAAAATAGCAAGCTTAGTCTCTTCCTTGCTGAGGCGCAAGTAACTGCAAAGGTTTTGCAGCTGTTGGGTATCAAAAGAGGGGAATAGCTCAAGGATATATAAAATAGTAGGAGTATAGGTAGGAAACCTTGAAAAAGGACTAAGATATTGACTTAAATCTTTTAGATTTAAGAGAGCAAGTGAAGGAAAAATAACTCCTAATAGACCCAAGCGGTGCATTTCCATCAAAGCATTTGCAAAATGAGGGTAACCAGCCATTTTTACAAATTCTTTCCATACTCTTTCTATAGCAACAGCTGGAAAAAGAGTGCTAGCCTTTTCTTGAATAGCCTGTTGGATGGCTTCATCTAACCGAAAATTAAAGCGGGCAGAAAAACGTATAGCTCTTAGCATACGTAAACGATCTTCGGAAAAACGCTCAAAAGGGTTTCCTACTGTGCGGATAAGACCTAATTCTAAATCTTTTCTTCCTTCCACGTAATCATAAATCTTTTCTTCCAAAGGGTCATAGAACATGCTATTGATAGTAAAGTCTCGACGTTTTACATCTTCTTCTTCATTGGATAGCTCAATGCTTTTTGGCTTTCTACCGTCGACATATTCTAAGTCTTTTCTGAAAGTAGACACTTCAAATTGATATCCCTCTAATATGACGATGACCACTCCAAAAGCTAAGCCTACTAAAAAGGTATGAGGGAAAAGTTTTAAAATCACCTCAGGGGGTGCATCTGTAGCAATATCTATATCAGCTGAAGGTTGGTTCATCAAATAGTCGCGTACCCAACCGCCGGCAAAATAAGCTTTGTACCCCGCTTGGTTTAACTTTTTTACAATATCTGTAGCTAATTTTTTAATCTGCATAGAATCATGTTACTAAAAAAAGCTATAAGGAGGCAAGAGATAGCAAGGCATTCTTGCAATCTATAAAACTAACGATCATCTTTATTTTGTTTTCTTTCTTCAAGCTACTTCAAGAATGCTTTTATCTTTTGATATCCTTCTCCTTGCTTGCTTATGAGTCATCCTTTATACTTGAGAAATTTAAGCGAGTAATAAGTATTATGCCTTCAAAAATTCGTGTTCTTGATGAACATACTATTAATAAGATCGCAGCAGGCGAAGTCATTGAAAGCCCAGCTTCTGTAGTAAAAGAATTAATGGAAAATTCTTTAGATGCAGGCGCTACAGAGATTTGCGTAGAGATTAAAGGAGGGGGACGCCAGCTTATCCGCGTGACTGACAATGGTGCAGGAATGCAGCAGGATGATGCCGTACTTTGCCTGGAACGCCATGCTACTTCTAAAATTAAAGAAGTAGAAGATATCCAGTCAATTTTCTCTATGGGATTTCGAGGAGAAGCTATTCCTTCAATTGCTTCTATTTCCAAATTCACTCTCTTGACTGCTCCACAAGAGGGAGGGGAAGGCACCCTTGTGATTGTGGAAGGAGGAAAGCTCATGCACTGTGGCACCGCTGCCCGTGCTCCTGGGACGACGATTGAAGTGAAGTCTCTTTTTTTTAATGTCCCTGTAAGAAGAAAATTTCAAAAATCTCCTGCCTATGAAGCTCAGGAAATTCACAAAATCATTACCCTACTTGCTCTTGGACATCCCCATGTTAAATTTCAATTGATCAACAATCAGATTAATGAAATCCAAACGGGAGGCTCTCCGGGCAAAGCTTTTTCCCATCAATTGAAGGAGAGAATTGCTGCATTAATGGGAGCCGAGTTTGTGACGAGCTGTTGTGAGGTAGAGATTACAAATGGTGATTATAGCTTGCATGGATATGTAGGAGCTCCTCATTATTCTCGTCAAAATCGTACCGGTCAATATCTTTTTATTAACAAGCGCGCTGTTTTTTCTCCCTTGATATCTGCAGTTGTGCGGGATGCCTATGGCACAAGTTTGCCGACTAATCGGCATCCTATTTTTGTGTTACATTTGAATGTGCCCGGTGAGACCGTGGATGTAAATGTCCACCCGCAAAAAAAAGAGGTCCGACTTCGTCAAGAAAATATATTAAGAGAATTAGTCCTTAAAGGAATCCAGCAAGCTATTCATAAAGGTAATGCAAATTTTTGCCGAGATCATCAGCCTATTCATGAAGATTTTAGTTCTCCGCCATCTACCTCCACCTTTATAATGCCTGCCGTTAAACCGGCTTTTTCCTTGCATCCTGTACAAGAGAGAGATTTAGCTAAAGAGTATCAGCCGCTGCCCCCTATGGCTAAGGTTCCCTTTAAAGAGGAACCTCAGCCTTCTTTCCATGTTCCTCTTACCCAAGAAAAACGTTCTTTTCCTCGTGTTTTGGCAACGATACCAGGTTATATTATTTTGGATGCTTACTCATTAGAAGCATGGAAACAGGTATCCTCTGATACACTTTGCTTAGTGGATCAGAAGACAGCACATGCTCGAGTGATTTTTGAAAATTTGCTGCAGGCACGCACTGGAAGTGCAGCTGTTCAATCTTTATTAATTCCTCATCATATCAATTTGCCTTCCTCGGAAGCAGCTGCGCTATCTACGAACCTAGATGATTTTGCGCGGATGGGAGTGCATATCCATGAAAGTGGGCCTCATAGCTTTATGATAGATGCTATCCCAGCTACATTCGGAAATATAGATCTTTCCAAATGGGTAGTAGACCTGTTAGATATGATGCACAACTTTCCGGAAGGTAAAATGAGGGATAAAGAAATGGAAAAACGCTTATCCGTAGCAGCAAGCCATGCTGCCGTCCATTACCGCAAGCGCTTGCAAACAGAAGAAGCTCAATCGCTAGTCAATCAATTGTTTGCAACCTCTATGCCTTTTTTTTGCCCTCAAGGAAAGTCTACTCTTGCTTTTATAAGCACCGAAGAGATATTTAGAAATTTTAAAGGGTAGTCTATGAATTTCCAAAATCGTCTAGCAAAAGTTAAAAAAATTCTTCATGATTCTAACCTTGAAGCTTTTCTTGTCGAGGATCCTACCAACCTTTACTATTTGACAGGGTTAGTCTTATCTGCGGGAAAGCTGCTTATTAAAACTAAAAGCCATTCTGCTCTTTTTGTGGATAATCGTTACTATGAATATTGTAAAAATCAAGCACCTGTGCCTGTTTATTTAAATGATAAAACTTCTTTAGAAAGCGTGCTAGAAGGAATTAGTACGCTAGCCTTTGATGGCGAGACGATCTCCTATCAAACCTATGTAAGCATGCAAGAGAAGTTTAAAAATCTTAAATTGGTTTCTTTAAGTCACTCCCTTCAAAAAATTCGTGCTCTAAAAGATGCGCAGGAAATAGCTATTCTTCAAGAGGCCGCCCAACTGGGAATGCAAGGATATGAATATATTAAAAGCCTTCTAAAAGAGGGGGTAAGAGAAGACCAATTGGCTGCCGAATTAGAGATTTTTTGGAAAAAAAAGAGAGCTCAGGGAGTAGCTTTTGATCCTATTATCGCTTTCGGAGCTAATAGTGCTTTACCTCATTATCGCCCAGCAGAGACCGAGTTAAGGGAAGGCATGACGGTGCTGTTTGATGTAGGCGTGAAATGGAAAGGTTACCACTCGGATTTATCTCGTACACTTTTTTGGGGTGAGCCGCCTGCTATCATGCGGAAAGTTTATGCAATTGTAGAAAAAGCTCAGCAACGAGCTATGGCGCTTTGTAAGCCTGGAATAACTTTAGGAGAATTAGATCGGGCAGCTAGGGATTACATCTCAGCGTGCGGTTATGGAGAGCATTTTTTACATAGCTTAGGCCACGGGGTAGGATTAGAAATCCATGAGTGGCCTTCGATCCGTGATAAAGAACCTTATCAGCAGCTACCGCTGCAAGAAGGGATGGTCATCACCATTGAACCTGGCATCTATCTTCCTGGTGTAGGAGGTGTGCGTATTGAAGACACCCTCCTAATTACTTCTACCGGCTATCAAGTCCTAGGCTCGTGAGGAGGCACGGGGTTCGATTCTTAAAGATTGGGCATATATATCCTTCTCGAATTGGTTTTTATCTGTTGGGGGTTGGAAGTACCAATCGCTTTCCTTTACCCCTGCTGATTTATCTTTGCTTGAGGGATGAGAAGTCTGTAATTTCGTAAGATCATTGATTAAAGAATCTAACTTTTTTTCGTCCGTTTTTACATTCTCTTCAGCAACTTTGCTGTTTCTATCATTTTTTAGCTTGAATTTCTCCAGCATTCCCTCTAAATCCAGGGAGGAATTTTTCGAGTAAATTTCTTTGGCCACATGATAAAGCCACTCTGCAATCTCAATTTCTTTTTCTAAGTTTTCTTTACCAAATTGTTCTTCAGAAGCAATAGCTTGGCCTGCTTTTTCAGCTTGCTGGATTCTTTCGTTTATATCTTGTAGTTGTTGGTTTAAATAAGCTTTATGAGTTTCATAAGAAATGCCTGCTTTTTGCAACTGAATGTAATCACCAAATTTTTCTACTTTTAATGCATAGGAAAGTTCTAAACTTGCGTCACTCTTTTTATAAGAAAGCTTTAAAGAAGAAACGTTATTCAATTTAGCCTCATTAATTTCTTTGCTAATGCTTTCTATCTGTTTGTTTAAACTATTAATTTCGGCGGTTAATCCTTCTGGGGCTTCTTTAAATGAAGAAATGTATTTATCAATTTGGCGTGTTTCATTTAAATCTGCTTTAGACTTCATATATTTCTCTCCATCTAAAACAATTCTTGATAAGACCGTATGTATCATGGGAACGATGGATAAACTAGGGTTTTCCTCAGCAAATTCCATAATTTTATTTAAAGAAAAGTAATTAGGATTGGAGAAGCTTTTTTCCAAATTTGCATATATATTCTTTGTTTGCCGTGGAAGGGCGGCAAAAGTTTTATGCAGCCGCTGCACACTTCCTTGATTTAATCCTAAAAAAATTGCCTGGGCGGTGGCAAAATCGCCATTTTTAAAAGCTTGATCGGCAATGCGAACATACAAATCAACCGCTTTAACACGCTCCCCTAAATTGTCTGTGTTAACAATTTTTGAGGTGGTAGAATTGCTGATCATATTTGACAACTTAACCCACTGATCTATATGAGGGCAAATCTCGGCATATTCTGATTTTTCTCTTGCACTCTCATTTTTTAAAAGTTCTTCTTTTGTTATATTTTTAAAAATATCTGCAAACAACTCTTTAGTTTGTGCAGCCCTTTCCTCCACCATCATGCGGTTGGCTTCAGTGCTTTTAAAGGGGGCAGAGATTGTATGGCGGATGTTCTTTAAGGTAGCACTATTATCAATCTTGGCTTGCAGGCTACTTTTTACTTCGCTTGCCTTACTTTGCGCTTTTTTAAAATATTGCACATTTTTATCTTTTAAACGCTCAGAAGCTACCTTGAAATTTTTAGAAAATTCTTCTCTTCTTTCTGAGGAGGTTACCTCTCTAAACGAGGAGAGAGTAGAATGTTTGACCTTAAGGGCTGTCGTTTTTATAGAGCGAGCAGAAGTTTCTTTAAACGTTGTCACTTTGTGGTTTAGCAGCGATTTAATTTCGCCTAATTTTTCTGCTGATCTATCTTTATAGTCTCTAGCTTTTTCTTTAGCTTTTTGAATACCTTCTCGCCCATTAAAAAAAGCTTCTTGTCTTTGTTCTTTGTTTGTTAATCTCTTACTTTCTTCAAAGGTTTTCTTAGCTATAGAACTTACTTTGGAGGTTGCGGCTTGAACAAGGGAGCTAGCTTTATCTAAAGTAAAAGAAGTAATTCGATGGGATTTAAGTTCGGGAGGAGTTGCTTCTGTTGATTGAGAAAAAGTTTTTCCTAACGAAATAGACTCTAAGGAATTCTTTTGGCTATATATATGTCCAGTAGGAGAAACTTTTGGCTGGCCAGGAATAGCTGGCAAGGGCTTATTAGGAGGTAAGGGCCTAGTCGCTGAGGGAGCTGTTGTGAAATCGGAAGGAGAGAAAGGCTTGTTAGCTATAGAAGACATTTGCATACCTCATAATTAAAATCCTACTAATAGTTATTATAATATAATTATTAATTATTATTTAATTATAAATGTAACTACCTCTTGTAAAGCAAGGTGTTAATTAACGATGGCAAGCTGCAAGTTCTTAACCTTAAGCTTATTTTTTTATTCTCTTAAAAAATTAAAAATTTACATTTTATCTAAATCTTTAAAAGGGTAAATATGTTTGATGAGCAGCTTAAGCTTGTTAAAAGGGAAAAAAAGGGGCGAATTTTAAACCGGAGTAGGCCTAAACTGAACAAGTTAGCATCCAAAGGTCCCTTCAAAAATTTTACGATAAAATATATTATCAATAAAAAGCTGCCCTTATATTAATCTTATCCCCTTAACAACAGGGATTTTAAATTTCAAATTTTCATGCTAAGCTTTAGACAAAAGATATTTTTTTCCTATCTCGTTGTATTTCTAACTTTTCTTGCGGGTTTATATCCTTTTGCTACCCGTACAGTTCAGAAGATTGCTACCCAGGCTATGTATGATAGCTCTCAAGCTTTAATTGAAAAAATTCAGACAGCTCCTAATGATGAAGCTTTAATACGCCGTTTAAAAGAGCAAAAAGCTTTATTTTTTTTTCGTATTAGTGTCGTCAATAATGAGCGCAAGGTCTTGTATGATTCTCATACCAAAAGAATTTTAGGCCTGCGCTTTAACCAAGAATATATTGTGGAACATCCTGAAGTTTTAGAGGCTTTTAGAATCGGGCGTGGATATCATGAGGATTATTCGGAGCTATTAGGGCAAAAATTTGCCTATCTAGCGATTACTTTTGATTTCCATGGTAAGCCATATGTCTTACGTACAGCTTTTCCTTATAAGTATGTGACGGAGCTAACGCATGATTTTGAAAGAGGCGTAATTGCTTTGGCTGCAGCCATTCTTATGCTTTTTAGCTTGATGACCTGGTTTATTATTAATCATTTAACCAGTCCTATTCACCAAATTATCAAAGCAATCAATCCTTACCAGCAGGGAGAAACCCATGTGGTGCCTTTAATTGAATTAAATAGCCTTAGCAAAACAGATGAGTTTATCAAGTTGGCCGGCACTTTAAACTCTCTTTCCATAAGGGTTCAAAGCCATATCGCTAATCTTATACAGGAGCGAAATGAAAAAGAGGCTATTCTTGAATCGTTAGGAGAGGGGGTGATAGCAGTCGATGTCCATAGGGTGATCACTTATGCAAATAATATGGCTTGTAAATTGTTAGAAAATAATCGCCTAGTAGGTAGGTCTTTTAGCGATCTTTCTGATGAAATTCAACATGCTCAAACATTCCAAGCTCTTTTGCTCAATTGCCAAGCTCAAAATAAAGTGCTCACAGATGCTGTGCAAATTAAGCATGCTTCCCAACGATTATATTTAGATCTAGTAGCTGCTCCTAAAAAGGAGAATAGTGGCGCTATTGTCGTACTTCAGGATATGACTGCCCACTACAAACTTTTAGATATGCGTAAAGACTTTATTGCTAACGCTTCTCATGAGTTAAAGACCCCTATTACCATTATTCGGGGTTTTGCTGAAACTTTACATGATAATCCCGGTTTGCCACCCGAAACTTTTAAAGAAGTCACCTCCAAGATTGTAAGCAACTGTTTAAGAATGAATAATCTTATTAAAGATCTTTTAACCTTGACAGATGTGGAAAATTTACCCGAATCGCGTCTCATTCAGTGTGATGTGCATGAAATTATTAAAAATTGCTGCGAATCGGTTAAAGAGGTGCATCGCCATGCTCAAATTATGATTGAAAGGCCTAGTGATCAAGAGATGACTCTTGAAGCAGATCCTCATCTATTAGAACATGCCTTTATTAATCTTATCGATAATGCTGCTAAATATTCGGTTGCCCCTCCCCAAATCACCATTTATCTTCAAGCCGAGGAAGACAAAATTATAGTAAAAGTTGCCGATAAGGGCATCGGGATTCCTGCTACCGATCTGGAACATATCTTTCAACGTTTTTATACAGTGGATAAGGCTCATTCTAGAAAAATGGGAGGCTCTGGCTTAGGGTTATCTATCGTAGAAACCATTGTAGAAAAGCATTTTGGCCATATTGCTGTTCAGTCAGAAATCGGCGTAGGAACGGTTTTTACCGTTAAGTTGCCTATTAATCGGCACCTACTATCCTCTTTAAAGCATGGGTAGTTAAAACAAACCTGTTTTGGTATTTTATTAAAGCGAATTTATATCTGTTAACGACCTTCTCTCTTTACCCTTTTTTTACAATCCCTTATATGTATTAACAACACTTTTAACAAAAGACAAACAATGCTGTTGACAGATATTTCAGCTTTAGCCGCTACTATAGGTAAAGCTAATGAAAAGTTTATGCTTGCCCGCCAAGAGATGGGCAAAGCTATCGTGGGGCAACACGAAATGGTTAACTACTTGCTGATAGCTCTTTTAGCTAATGGCCACGTGCTCTTAGAAGGCCTGCCTGGCTTAGCAAAGACTTTAGCTGTCACTACTTTAGCGAAAGTAGTTAATTGTGAATATAAACGCATACAATTTACCCCAGACCTTTTACCTGCCGATTTAGTGGGTACTTCAATCTACAACTTTAAGGAAGAATCTTTCTCCGTTAGCAAAGGCCCAGCCTTTACGCATATCTTATTGGCAGATGAGATTAACCGTGCGCCAGCAAAAGTGCAATCGGCTCTTTTAGAGGTGATGCAAGAGCGTCAAATCACTCTTAACGGTCAAACTTTTCATTTGCCAGAGCCTTATCTGGTGCTGGCTACAGAAAATCCTATTGAACAAGAAGGGACTTATCCTTTACCTGAAGCGCAAACGGATAGATTTATGTTAAAAGTTACCATGGATTATCCCTCCAAAGAAGAGGAAAAAGAAATTTTAAAACGCATGGCGAATTTAGGTTCTTCCATAAAAGTTAAGCCCATATTAACGATAGAAGAAATTCTTAACGCTCGTAAAATAATTAATGAAGTTTATATGGATGATAAGATTACCAACTATATCTTAGATCTAATTTTTGCTACCCGCTACCCTAGCCAATATGGTCTTGATCTTCAATCTTTATTGCTCAACGGCGCTTCGCCACGGGCAAGTATTGCTCTTTGCATTGCTTGCAAGGCTAATGCTTTCCTTGAAGGCCGCGCTTATGTGGTGCCTCAGGATATTAAAAAAATTGCCCCTGCAGTCTTACGACACCGTTTACGCCGTTCTTATGAGGCAGAAGCCGAGGATGTGTCCACTGATGAAATGATTGAGCGCATTCTAAAAACTGTTCCTGTACCTTAAGCTTGTTAGTAGCCCATGGTTAAGTTTAACGTAGCTCTTTATAAGAAAATTCATCGTCTTCAAATCCAAACGACTCAGCTAGCTAATGATCTGCTGGCAGGAGCCTATCGCTCGGCTTTCAAAGGGCAAGGTATGGAATTTGAAGAAGTGCGCGAGTATCAGGCAGAGGATGATGTTCGTTCGATCGATTGGAATGTTACCGCCCGCATGAATTGTCCTTTTGTTAAAAGCTTTCGCGAAGAGCGAGAGCTGACTGTCATGCTCTTGGTGGATATATCGGCTTCTACGCGCTATGGTAGCACTTCTTCTTTTAAAAATGATTTAATCGCAGAAATTAGTGCTTTGCTAGCCTTCTCAGCTATTAAAAATAATGATAAAATAGGGCTTATTCTTTTCTCCAATGGAGTAGAGAGATATCTGCCTCCCGCTAAGGGAACGCGGCATGTTTTACGCCTAATCCGTGAAATTTTAGCTTTCAAACCTAAAGAACATGGAACTGATTTGGCTGCTGCCCTGGCCTATTTAGGGAAGATTCAAAGGCGGCCAGCTGTCTGCTTTTTGCTCACCGACTTTATATGTCCTAAGCCTTATGCCCATGAGTTGGCTCTAGCAGCTAGGCGGCACGACTTAATTGCTCTAGCTCTAATAGATGCTTATGAAATTTCTTTCCCTTCTTTTGGATTAATCCACTTAACTGATTTAGAAACAGGCACTAGCTTTACAGTAGATAGCTCTAGTAAACTTTTCCAGAAACAATTTGCTTATCAGGCTAAGGCTCGAGTAGAATCTTATCGTGCTCTGTTAATAAAAAACGGTGTAGGTTTAGTAGAACTATATACCGATCAACCTTATGCATCTCTTTTACGTAAATTTTTTAGAATGCGCGCGAGGAAAAGGCGATGAACGGCTGGTTTTTTTTGTGGGTGCTGCTAAGCCTTTTCTCTCCCTTTGTTCAAGGCAGAGCTGACGAAAGCGGATTTAAGGTAGTGATCACGCCTTCGGCTTCAACCCTTTCTATTAATGATTTTCTTACAGTCAATCTAGAATTAACTTTTCCGGCTGGATATCAGCTCGATTTAAAAAAACTGCAGCAGAATCTTCTTAGAAGCAGCAGCTTTTATGAGCATCCTTTTGCTCTCGTGGAGATGAAAACAGAAAATCCTCAAGAACATGCTAAAGGAATATTTTCTCAAGGAATTGTGTTTGTATTACAGCCGCTACGCTTGGGAGAGCTATTCCTTACTTTTTACGCTATCGATTTTATAGCAGAAAAAAAGAAGGCTCCTTTAAAAAAGATTGTAAGCGAGCTTTATCTTATTAAGGTCACCGCCCCAGAAATAGCTTCCCAAAACCCCGAAGATTTTGCATCTTTGCTGACTTTTGAAAAGAAACTTCCTATGGAACTAAGTGAGGAAAATCAAAAGCTTTTATGGAATAATCCTTCCTTGCAAAAGCAAGAGGTCGAAAGGAATGTAAAGCAAATGCATGAGAAGCAGCTACCATGGATACAAATAGGATGCTTTGTCCTCATCAGCTTCTATCTTTGCTTTTTCCTAGAATCTTTTTCTATTAAAAAGCCTTTAACATCTAAACAATTAGCAAAGATTGCAAAGAAATTAGCTTTAGCAGAACTTAGGCAGCTGCGAAGTAGACAATTACCCGCTAAAGGGCTTTTTGACAATTTTTATGTGCATTTAACTGATACTTTAAGAGCTTATATTCAAAAAAAATATCATATTCCCGCAGCCACGCGCACAACTCCCGAATTTTTAGCAGAGATGGCCCAAAGTCGGTCTTTTTCCAGCTCCTTTCGTCAGCAGCTGGCACTCTTTCTTCAGCAGGCTGATAGAGTCAAATTCGAGCGTTACCATCCTAACATCGAAGAATGTGAGACTGCCTATAAATTAGCTATCCAATTTATCCAAGATGATGCTCTTTAATTTTTTTTATTTAAAATCTCCTCCCCTAGGGCTATCTTTATAAATTATGCTATAAATAGCAAAAGAAAAAAGCATTCAAAGAAGCTTAAAATCAGAGAATGTTTGCAGAAAAGTCAAGGAATGTGTAATAATTTCGACTTGCGATTTATCATAAGGATAATCGTACCTGCAAATCGTTTTAGGAGAACCAATGGCTCGTTACACAGGTAATAAAAACCGCGTTGCCCGACGTTTCGGTGCAAATATTTTCGGCCGCACACGCAACCCTTTGCTGCATAAACCCAATCCCCCTGGTATGCACGGAGCGCGCCGCCGTAAAAAATCAGATTATGGCTTACAACTCGAAGAGAAGCAAAAACTTAAAGCTATCTACGGTATGCTTAGTGAAAAGCAGCTCGTTGCTTATTACAAGCATGCTTTTAACATGGCTGGTAACACTGCCCAGCACTTTGCAGAACTGCTAGAGTGTCGCTTGGATACGATTGTTTATCGCCTTAAACTTGCTTCCACTATTTTCGCTGCCCATCAGCTTGTCTCTCATGGTCATATTCTCGTGGATGGCAAAAAAGTTGACCGTCGCTCTTTCCAAGTACGACCTGGTATGGTGATTACTGTAAGAGAAAAGTCTCGGTCCATGAAAGCGATTCAACAGTCTTTAGATAATCCTTCTCGCTCTGTCCCTGATTATCTTTCTTTTGATAAAGAAAACTTTGGTGGACAGCTGCTAGCGATGCCTACACCCGAGCAGATGCCTTGGCCCATTGAAATCAAATTGCATGAAATCTGTGACTTTTTAGCGCATTCTACCTAAAAGAGTTGGAATATAGAGTAATAAGCCCTGGTTTAAGTTGTCTTAGGCTAGGGCTTTTTTATTATTTCTTTTTGTTCTAGCAAACCTTTTTGCTTCCAAGCTTCGGGATCTATTCTTTATTCTTAAGCTAAACTTTTTGATGCTCTTTTCAGCAAAAACATGTAACACGCCTTCCATTTAATCCCTCCCAATTTTTAGATAGCCTAAGCTAATGGGAAGGTAATAATTGCTTTCTTACAAACATGGTAGGTGCATTATTAAATTGATAAAAAAGCAATATTCTTTATTTATTGTTTATCTTTCAATCAGTTGCAATTCATGCTTTTTTTAAATATAAATTTGCCAAGTAATTATTATAAATGAGAATGCCTAGGATAATAAAGGAGAGCCGTGATTAAAACAATTATAACTTGTCAAAATTTTTATGAGGCATGTGCTTCATCTGCCTATTGCCTACAAGAGAGGCGAAGAACAGAAATTTAAGGGGCAGTCTGGAAAACTTCCACAGCCTATATTTTGGATCATTTAAAGCTATCTTAGTAGGAAGGGTTGTTAGTTGATTATCCTTTAAAGACATCCTTTTTATCTTATAGCTGTCTTATTTTTGCATAAAATGTAATCAAGAATTAAGAGGACTTTCGCTTCGATGGATCTTTAAAATATCGTCAACTTGCAAAAGGTAGCTTGCTCCCACCAGACTGAACAAGAAAGTGAGCGCTTGTAGAGCGAATAGACTAAGCTGCTGTAGCGAGCTTCTAGTTTGTAAGAATACACTTACTTTTCCTAGCATCCATGAACTTTCAGCTAACCAATAATGAGAAAAAGTCAAACTTGCAAGCATGGCAAGTAAGCTTACGCAGCTGATTTTCCAAATACTTGTTTTTAGCTTAGGGGAGAAAACATAACCACTTTTTTCTTCTAGCTTGTATAGCAGCAGAAACATATTCATCCATGCACTAATGCTTGTTGCTAAAGCTACGCTAGCAGCACCCCTTTCAAAAACAAAAACAAGCAAAAGATTGAGTATCAAATTTAACAAAATAGAAGCTATAGAGATTTGCGTAGGGATTTTATAGTTATCCTGCGCATAGAAAGCAGGGACTAAAATAAGCACGAGCGACATAGGAAATAAGCCTAATCCATAAGCCCCTAAGCATAGAGCCGTATTAGCAACGGCTAGCTGATTAAAGCCTCCATGTCCATAGATGAGGGTAATGCTGCTCGTGCCTAAGGCAAAAATAGCTGTGCTAATGGGTAGCATTAACGCTACACTTTTGCGTAGGGAAAAGTCTAAAAATTTGTTAAACAGCTGTTTATCGCCATTTTTAATGGCTCGAGCAAGAGGAGGTAGGGTAGCTGCCGCGATAGCTAGGCTAAATAGAGCTAGAGGAAGCTGTTGAAGGCGCATAGCATACCATAGGTAAGCAGGTCCTGCAGCATCTGCATAGCGTGCAAAAACAGCATCTAAAGCATTATTGATTTGCGCAGCGCCTACACCAATGATTCCCAGACTTAAAGGACTTAATAAGGAAAGTATATCCTGGGAAAAAATATTTTTAAAGGGACTTGCAAAATTTCTTCCTAGAGCTTTTAAGCAGTGCTTAGTCTGATGCAGCGTAACAGCCCATTGAGCTAGACAGGCTAGATTCACAAAGAGAGTTAACCAACGCATAGCTTCTTTAGAAGGTAGGTTTTTTAGACATAAAATCCCTACAATCCATAAAAGATTAAAAGCTGCAGGCGCTACACTTGCCGTAAAAAAGCTTTTCTCACACTGTAACAAGGAAGCATTCATACCATACAGGCAAATGAAAATGAGACTTGGCATCATTAATAGGGTTAGCTGAGCAATTTCAGCATTTCCTTCCTCCAGGTTGGCCCACATAAGAACGCCCCAAAGCAGGACCATGGTTAGAATCACAAGGATAGAGAGAAGGATACTTAAAGCTAACGTTAAACTGCGAAAAAAAGCAGCCGCTCTTTGAGGGTCTTGATGGCGTAGTTTTTCAAATTGGGGAATAAAAGCACTTTGCAAAGCTCCTTCGCCTAAAAGCCGACGCAGCAGATGAGATAAGCGGAAAGCGACTAAAAAAGCTGCTATGGATGGTTGCGTGCCAAAAGCAGAAGCCATAGTTATATCTCTTACCATACCCGTCATACGGCTTAGCATCGTTCCGCTAAAAAAACGCTTTGCTGAACGGATAATGCTATGGGTAGAATCTGTCATGGCCCTATTCGTTTGGGTTAAAGAAAAATATCATTGATAAATAAACAAAAGAAAGCAAGGGTAGATTGAGGGTTACGCATGCATAAAGAAGCGCGTTTCTTAATTAGAGCTCTTTTTCATAGGGTTAAAATAGCTCAAGCTATTTTAAACAGCAAGCTAGCTTTTCTTTAAATTTAGAACCTACAGTTGCTGCTACTTTTCTTGTCAACAACCAGCTGGGCTGCTATGATGGCGTGCTTATAAAATTGGAAAGAAGGGGAGAGTCGATGACAACAAAAGCTGAAAATCTTCTCATAGGAGCTCATACTTCGGCAGCTGGGGGAGTACAGAATGCTTTATATGAGGGACAAGAGATAGGAGCGACTACTATTCAGCTCTTTACCAGTAATCAAAGACAATGGAATGCAAAACCTTTAATGCCAGAGGTGATCGATGCTTGGTATGCGGCACTTAAAGAAACTCATTTGCAAAAAATTATGAGCCATGCTAGCTATATGATTAACCTGGGGGCACCGGATCCAGAAAATTTGAGAAAAAGTCGTGAAGCTTTTGGCCTTGAGATCGAGCGTTGTTTAAAGCTAAGTATTTCTTTTTTAAATTTTCATCCCGGTGCCGCGATTGATAGAGACCCTCAAGAATGCTTAGACAGAATTGTGGAAAGCTTGTTAACTTATGAGCCTCTTCTCCAAGGGGGGGATACTCGCTTACTTTTAGAAAATACTGCAGGGCAAGGGTCGGCAGTTGGCTGGCGTTTTGAGGAGCTAGCCTATATTATAGACAAAGTAGAAAATCGCCTGCCTATAGGTGTCTGCCTAGATACTTGCCACCTTTTTGCTGCCGGTTATGATTTGAGTTCGGCTTTAGCTTGTGAGGAAACGTTTAAAAAATTTGATCAATTGGTGGGTTTTAAACATCTATATGCCTTTCACCTTAACGATTCACTTAAAGGTTTAGGCTCCCGTGTAGATCGGCATCAATATCTGGGTAAGGGACTGATTGGCATAGATTGCTTTAAATTTTTAATGAATCATCCTCCAACTCAAGCGATGCCTAAATACCTTGAAACTCCCAAAGACCCCCTTATATGGAAGACTGAAATTCAAATGCTACGAGACTTTGTAAAATCATGAGGCTATTATTATGCGCATAAAAATTAGACAACTCAAATACCCGGCTTCTGGAGTTCCTTCATTATTAGGACAAGAGGTGACGATTAAAGGTTGGGTGCGAACGGTTCGCAATCAAAAAACTTTTTCCTTCGTTGAAGTTAACGATGGATCCACCTTCTCAAACTTTCAAGTTATTTTGAATCCAGATTTACCTGACTATGAGAAGATTCTTGGTCATCTATCTACCGGTGTATCGGTGGCTGTAACTGGCAAGATTGTAGAAAATCCTGGTAAAGATCAAGCCTGGGAAATGCAAGCTAAGTCTTTAACTATCATTGGTGCATGCGATCCAGAAACCTACCCTTTACAAAAAAAACGCCATTCGTTTGAATTTTTGCGATCGATTGCCCATCTTCGTCCTCGCACGAATACTTTAGGTGCTATCACTCGCTTAAGAAATAGCTTAGCCTTTGCTACCCACCTTTTTTATCAGCAAAAAGGCTTTTTATATTTACATACACCCATCATTACCGCCTCTGATTGCGAGGGGGCGGGAAAAATGTTTCGGGTTACAACAATGGAGCCTAGTGCTCATCCGCGTCTTCCTAATGGGCAGATCGACTACTCCCAAGACTTTTTTGGTAAGCCTGCTTATCTCACTGTTTCTGGCCAGCTCAATGGCGAAATTTACGCCTGCGCTTTATCGGATGTTTATACCTTTGGACCCACTTTTCGCGCTGAAAATTCTAATACCTCCCGTCATTTAGCAGAGTTTTGGATGATTGAGCCAGAAATGGCTTTTGCCGACATTAATGACAACATGGATAATGCAGAAGAGTATCTTAAATTCGTTCTTAAGTATGCTTTAGATAATTGCGCAGAGGATATGGAGTTTTTTGACAAGCATGTTTCTACGGGATTAATTGAACGTATGCAGCATGTCATTAATACCCCTTTTGAACGGGCCACCTATTCCTATGCAGTACGCATCCTTGAGAAATCAGGCAAAAATTTTGAGTATCCTGTGAAATGGGGTCTAGATTTGCAATCCGAGCATGAGCGTTATTTGGCAGAAGAATTTTTCGCCAAGCCTGTTATACTCACGGATTATCCTAAGCAGATTAAAGCTTTCTATATGCGTGATAATAGCGATAATAAGACAGTGGCAGCTATGGATGTTCTTGTACCTAAAATAGGGGAAATCATAGGTGGTAGCCAAAGAGAAGAGCGTTTAGATGTGCTAGAACACAAGCTTAAAGCAGGTGGCTTATCGCCCGATGATTATTGGTGGTATCTTGAGCTACGTAAATATGGTACTGTCCCCCATGCCGGGTATGGCGTAGGATTTGAGCGTCTCATTCAGTTTGTCTCTGGCATGGATAATATACGGGATGTTATTCCTTTTCCTCGTTACCCTGGTAAAGCTGAATTTTAAAGTTTTCTAAAGCTGTTTACAAACCTTTGAAATAAAAAAATTTGTAAACAGCTCTAACTTTAGAATAGTGGTGTATAAAGCTTTTAGCTTTTTCTTTTTTCAGAAAGGTTCTTATGTTTATCATTAATGATTATGCAATCAAAAAATAAAATGCTCTGCTCAATCTGACCCGGGTTGTGTTGTAAGTAATAGGAGAGTAGGCGATAAGAGGGTTCTTTCACATTTAAAAACTATAAAATTTAATCTACTTAAACAAAAATATGGGCAAGCTAGGGAAAAAAATTCACTTACCGCCTACGTAATTAGCCCGCTTATAACCAAGCTTTGGTGTTGAGAGAAAGCCTAGCTTTATGATTCTAAGGATAAAGCCATCAAAGGATGAAGGAAAACATGGGCAAGAAGGGGGGCTCAAGAATTTTCTCCGCTGAATCCATCCTAGGCGTGTTGATGATCAAAGCTATTTATCATTTGCCTTTAAGGGCTTTTCTAAGAATTTTTTTGTTGCTGATTGCTCTGCTAGCTTTCAAGGCTGCCTGTTGCTTGTGATACCCCGATCTGTTAAGGAATGCTAAAGAGCTTTGACAAGAAATTAACGGAGAGAAATTTCTACCAGCACGGCATTTAATTTAATTGCATAGCCTTTACAAGAAGATAAATTTATGTACAAACGTCTAGTAAGCTTTGTTAGAACTAGTGCCCCAAGTGATCTTAGTGGTTGCTAAAGCATTAAGTCAGTGTCTTTTACCTTTATTCCTAAAGACAGTAAAGGGTATGTATGCTAAGACAGTAAAGGGTATGTATGCTATTGCCCCCCTTGAGTAACTATTAAATTATATTAATTTATAGAACTACTTGATGATATCTCTACAAAAAGGTGTTATTGTTTTCTTTTTAAGAAGATTTTTGTATGATAGAGGTATTAAAAAATTAACCAACAATAGAGGGTTCATGCTAATAAATTCTTTATCTAGAGCTTGCTTATCTATTGATCGAGGCGCTGACTACATACCTATCGTCAGCACGGTGACTAATTTAGTCGATATCTTTCAAAAAGTTGTTGTTTTACCTTTTAAGCAAAAAGAGAATATATCCAAAAACGTCTATTACACTCACCTTGATCAAAAAAGCTTTAGACGGTGCTTAATTTTGTTAGTTCCTGTGCTAGGAAATATACTTGTAGGCATTTATGATGTAGTACGCAATAAGGAAAAGAAAGCTTTGTTAGCTAATGTTCAAAAGAATGGCTTAGCTCTTAAGGATGGTAGTGACACGCTTAAAAGCGATAGAGATGTCGTTCTTGCTGCTGTTCAGGAAAACGGTTTAGCACTTAAGTATGCTAGCAAACAGCTTCAAAACGATAAGAAAGTCGTGCTTGCCGCTATTCAGGAAAACGGTACGGCGCTTAAGTATGCTAGCAAACAGCTTCGAAACGACAATGAAACCGTGCTTGCCGCTATTCAGGAAAACGGTTCGGCGCTTAAGTATGCTAGCAAACAGCTTCGAAACGACAAGGAAGTCGTGCTTGCCGCTGTCCAGCGTAGTCACTTGGCGCTTAAGTATGCTAGCAAACAGCTCCGCAACGCTAGGGAAGTCGTGCTTGCCGCTGATAATCGAAAATGGCTGGGTACTTATAGGCTTTATCAACAGGCTTAAAAGCGCTAAGGAATTACTTCGTGTCACTTTTCAGCAAAAAAGTGGGATGTTTGGTTATATCAGCGCAGCACTTAACACCCTTCTACATTTTTCAGCATTTAATAGGCTTATAGCTTTTTAGGCAAGCCGATGCACTAAGAAACAGCTTACAAATGGAAACATCGAAAGATAAAGAAGATGGTATACTAAACTATCGATGAGGCAGAATTTTTAAAGAGAGGATTTATTTAAGGAGGTATGCTTTGCAAGAAGCTAGACCTCTAATAATAGATGCACGAATATCTCCATTAAGCCATTTTAGAAATGTTGGCAAAAATAGACCTTACTGGCGGTAAAAGCCTCAAGCGAAAGGCCGTTACTATTATTATCAAATACAAATACCCCTAAGCATATGCAGGCAGCCACCCCTGTAGAGTTAAGCTGAATTTAATGTATTTATAACCAGCATGGTAGCTGTTTATGCAAAGCTGGGAAGATTTACGCCAAGATTTATGTTTCTCATTAATTTTGCTCTGGCGTTAAAATATTTTACTAATTAAATATTGTTTATGAAACGCTGCATTTTTTATGCAGGGAATTTATGTTGCGGGAAAAAAAAGTTTAGACATAATCTAAGATATAATTTTTTTATGAAAAACTTATGAATTATATCTACCACAATGCACCCCTAATCAAGCATATTCTTGAATCTCAAGATAGTATGTTTTTTTTATCCACAGCGTTATCTCATTTAAGGAAAAATCCCCCTCCCTTAGAAACAAAAGCTTATAGCAAAGAAGTTAGCTCTCCATCTACAAGAAATGTTGAATTAATCGATCGTTTAAAAGCTCGCATTGCAATTCGTAAGAAAAAACTAGTCCCTGTAAGCAGCTTATCACCTACAGAGGTTTGCACGATTTGCAAAAAAGCTGTTGATATATTGCAACAGTATCAGGAAGAGCGTTTATGCCCTTTATGTTTAAATAGAACCATTAAGAAAATGAGAATAGAAGATATTCTTAATTAAGAAGCAACAGGTACATTGAGCTTTTTAAGGCAGCAAAAGCTTAGCTTATCCAACGCTCTACAATAGGAAAACAGCGGCCTGTTAAGAAGGCCTTCTCAGAAACACGTAAGGCAGGAGGTGACTGACGACGCTTGTATTCGTTTTGGTGAATTTTTCGGATAAGCTCTTCTATTAATTTCAAAGGATAATCAAAATTTTTAGCAATACTTTCAGAGGACTGGCCCTCTTCTACGTAAGCTTGTAAAATATGATCGATTGTTTCATAAGGAGGAAGGGAGTCTTGATCGGTCTGGTTAGGCTTTAGCTCCGCAGAAGGGGGCTTATCAAGCGTGCTTTGCGGAATGATAATCTGGTGGCGATTAATCCAGTGAGCTAGAGCATACACATCCCTTTTTAAGACATCGCCAAGGACTGCTAAAGCTCCACACATATCCCCATAAAGAGTGGAATAGCCCATTGCCAGTTCACTTTTATTTCCTGTGTTCAAAACCATAAACCCAAGTTTATTGGAAAGAGCCATGAGAAGCATCCCCCGTATCCGTGCTTGTAAATTTTCTTCCGTATGATCGATCGGTAGTGCTCTAAATTGGGGCTCTAATAATTCCAAATAGCTTTGAAAAGGTTTTTCAATGCAGATTTGCCGATAAGTGATGCCTAAGTTCTGTGCTAATGCTTGGGCATCATCTTTGCTGCCAGGAGAGGAATAACGGGAGGGCATGCTGACTCCCATCACATTTTTAGCGCCCAATGCCTTTGCAGCAATACAAGCCACTACAGCCGAATCAATACCACCGGATAGTCCTAGGCATGCTTTCTGAAAGCCTGATTTGTGAAAATAATCTTTTACTCCTAGGATAAGAGCTCTATAAAGCTCTTCAGTAGCTATTTTGTTAGGATAAACAGGGGGAGATGAAGCGTTTAGATCTATTAGCAGCCAATCTTCTTCAAACCCTTTGGCGAGATGTACGAGTTCTCCCTTAGCATTTAGGTGTTGGCTGTAGCCATCAAAAATTAAGCTATCATTGGCTCCTACTTGATTACAGAAAATAAGGGGGCAACGTAATGCTTTAGCCGCTTCAGAACAGACTTTCATGCGATTAGCAAATTTGGAGAGGCTAAAAGGGGAGGCAGAGAGATTGAGCAAAAGTTCCGGCTTTAAAGGAAGGAGCTCTTCAATAGGATTCCTATGATAAGAAGTTTCTGCAACAAGAGCGCTATGCTGCCAAATATCTTCGCATACAGTAATGCCAACCCTTTTACCCTTTAAATTCCATATTTTTATGCTTGTTGCAGGTTCAAAATAGCGTCTTTCATCAAAAACATCGTAGGTGGGTAGAAGAAATTTATCTTGAAATCCGACAATTTCCTGATTTTGAATAATTGCTGCGCTATTAAACAAGCGCTTTTCTCTACGATCAGGATTAGGTCGGGGAAGACCTACGATGGCGATAATGTCTATACAAGCTTTACGGATTTTGTCCAGCTGCAACAAAACTTGTTCCATGAAATGTGGGAGTAAAAGCAAATCTTGAGGTGGATAACCAGTTAGCGTCAATTCAGGGAATAAGATAAGATCTGCCGCTATCCTTTTACCATGGGCTATAGCCTGCAAAATTTTGTCAGTATTTTCTTTTAAAGCACCGATGGTAGGATTGATTTGCGCAGCAAGTATTTTCATTTTAATAGAATAGGGTGTTAGCTTCCAAAATCATCGAGAACAATGCTTTCACGAGGAACGCCATAATCCTCTAAAAGCTTAAGAACACTTTTATTATGCAAAGGAGGGCCACAGATATAGAACAAACATTCTTCGGGCGCTTCCATAAACTTTAACTGGCCTATTTCAAAAGCCTTAAAGAGGTAATTTGTTTTTACAGGATCATTAGCGGGCCAACCAGCTTCAAGATCACTAGGAAGAGGTTCAGAAAGAACTAAATGATAGTGAAAGTTGGAAAATTCTTTTTCTAGCTGTTCATAGGCAGCTTGATAAATATTTTCTTTTAAAGAGCGCGCTCCATACCATAGGGTTACCTTACGGTGCGTCTGTTCTGTCTTGAATAAATGCATGAGGTGACTACGTCCAAATGATGAGCCAGCACCCCCGATAAGAAATATAAGTTCACGGTTATCTTGGATCATAAAGGATTCGCCATAAGGTCCTGAAAGCTTGATTTTATCCCCTGCTTTTAAATTAAACGTATAGCTAGAGCAGATTCCCCAAGGAGTTTTTTCTGCTAGCTTTCCAGCGATAAAAGGGGGAGTGGCAATGCGAATATTAAATCGTAAAGTTCGGCCTTCTGCCGGGTAGGAGGCCATAGAATAGGCGCGAATAACCTCTTCAGAACCTGTAGGTAGATAGCTAAAGTCAAGAGAATGTCCTAATAACCCAAATTTTTCCCAGTCTTCATGGTATTGAGGATGCATGGTGTTTTTCCAGCTCTCTGTGTTCGCTTTGAAAGGAGGCACATGAAATTGCAAATATCCTCCTGAGCGATAAGGTACTTCTTCTCCTTCAGGAAGCTCTACGATTAATTCTTTAATAAAAGTGGCCACATTTTGATTGCTTATCACCGTGGCAGACCATTCTTTGACGCCAAGTGCATCAGCCTCAACATGCAGATGCAGATCGTTTTTGACTTTAGCTTGGCATGATAAGCGCCAACCCTCTTTCAATTGCTTCTTAGTAAAAGTGCCTTTGTCAGTCTCTAAAGGTTCATTAGCGCCTTCTAAAATTTGCACCCGGCATTGCTTGCAGGTTGCTTTGCCTCCGCAAGGAGAGGGAATCGGAATACCATTGGAGCTTAAAGCTAATAAAAGTGTACTTCCTCCGGCTACTGTTTTAGTGAGAGAAGGATCTTCGTTAACTTTAATGGTGCAAGCTTCACTGCTAACAAATTTAGCACGGGTAAATAAAATGATCCCCGCAAGACCGGTGCCGATTATGACAAAAGCTAGAATGGCATAGGTTACAAGAAAAATGTCGATGCCTCCTAGGGAAGCTATTGTGAAGTTAAATAATGAATCCATAAGGCTTACTCGCTTGGCTATTTTTAGGTATAGCTTGCATACTCATTTAACAGCAACTAATAAAACATCTCTCTTCAAGCAGAATAAAGAACTACTCTTCCCCTAAAAAAGGAAATTCTTTATGCTTTTCTTTTTTAAATCATACAATTTCATAGGGATTTAGACATGATCAAAAAGAATCTTGAAATTCATAGCGAAAATATTTTACCTATCATCAAAAAATGGCTCTACTCTGATAAAGATATTTTTGTTCGCGAGCTTGTTTCTAATGCTTGCGATGCTATTCGAAAAGTTAAAGTTTTACGTGAACAAGAACAGATACAAGCTAACGACGAAGACTTTAAAGTAGAAATTCAAATTGATAAGGATAGTAAGACTATAAAATTTATCGATAATGGCATTGGAATGGATGCCGAAGAGGTGCAAAAGTATATCGCACAGATTGCTTTTTCAGGAGCAGAAGAATTTGTCCATAAATATAAAACCAATGAAGAAAAAGATCAATTTATTGGTCATTTTGGATTAGGATTTTACTCAGCTTATATGGTAGCAAGTAAAGTAGAGATCAATACTCTTTCTTATAAAGAAGGCGCAGAGCCCGTTTTTTGGTCATGTGATGGCTCTTCTGAGTATACGATAGAAAAAGGCAATCGCGCCACCCGAGGTACAGAGATTACGCTTTTTGTGGATAAAGATAATGAAGAGTATTTGGACGACTATCGCCTTAAGCAAGTGATGCTTCACTACTGTTCATTTTTACCTTATCCCGTCTATTTAGGCACCACCCATATTAATACCCAAGAACCTTTATGGATCAAAAATCCCGCTGATTGCACGCAGAAAGATTACCTAGATTTTTATCATCATCTTTACCCTATGGAAGAAGATCCTCTTTTTTGGGTGCATCTTAATGCCGATTATCCCTTTCACCTTAAAGGAATCCTTTACTTTCCCAAAGTGCGTAGAGATTACGACAATGAAAAAAATACGGTCAAATTATACTGTAGCCGGGTTTTTGTATCAGACAATTGCAAAGATGTAATTCCTAACTATCTGATGGCCTTGCGAGGAATCATTGATAGCCCTGACATTCCTTTAAACGTTTCACGTAGCTACTTGCAGGTTGATCGTACAGTCCGCCAGCTCTCAGGACATATTGCCAAAAAAGTATTTGATAGCCTGGCCACGCTTTATCGCAATGAAAGAGAGCGCTTTGTAGCAAGCTGGGAAGATATCTCTATTGTAGTCAAGCTAGGGATATTAGAAGACGATAAGCTATATGAGCGCGTAAAAGATTTTCTTATCTGGAAAACTGTTGAGGGCGAGTGGATTACCGCCCAGGAATATTTAGATCGCTATCGCGAAAAAACAGCAGAAAAGATCTATTATACAAAAGATGAACAGCATATGAGCTCCCTACAGGCTTTGTATAAAAATCAGGGAATAGGAATTCTATGTGCCAATCATCCGGTGGATGTTTATGTAATGCAACATTTAGAAAGGCAGCTAACTCCCGTTGTTTTCCAACGGGTAGATGCTGCTTTGGCTGAGCATATTGTTGATAAAGAGCGTGAAAAAACCATTCTAGATGCTAGCGGAAAAACTGAGGCCGCTAAGCTTGCCGATTTTATTCGTGCCAAATTAAAGGATGACAAAATCGAAGTAGAAGCTAAAAGCTTAGCTAGCGATGCCTTACCAGGTTTTATTCTGCAGGATGAAAATCAACGTCGTATGCGTGATTATATGGTAGCTATGAATCCTAAAGAAGGAGCCTCCCAGTTCGCGCATTTAGGTAAGAAAACCTTCGTAGTAAACACCAACAATGTTTTAATAAATGCCATTTACAAGCTAGAACCTAAAAATTCTGAGCTTGCGTCTGCATTAGTTAAAGAAGCTTATGAGTTGGCGCTTTTGTCTCAGCGCGAGATGGATCCTTCTTTACTAGAGGACTTTATTTCAAGGACAGTACATATTTTAGAAAAATTAGCGCAGGAAGTGACTCAGGAAGTGGGTCAGGAATAGCTATATGCAAACGTTCCTATTGGTCTTGAGCTGTTGCTTTATTTTTCTATTTCCATGTTCAATGTGGGCAGATGAGGAGATTTTGAGTATTTATTTAACTTGGCAACATCATCCCCAGTCGACCATGAATGTTTGCTGGATAACTCCTCAAGCGCAGACTCAGGATTTCATTGAATACCAGAGGGAAGGAGAAGAGGTATGGCATAGGGAGAAGAGCCAACATAGACCTATGCCCGCTCAGCTGCCTTATTTGATTCATCGTGTGGAGCTAGTAGATCTAATGCCATCTACTAGCTATCATTTTCGCCTAGGTGCAGATAAACACATTTACAAGTTTCGTACGATGCCAGCAGAATCCAACCTTCCTATCCGCTTTGTAGTAGGTGGAGATATGTATAATGGCTCTATGGAGATGATGGAGAAAACCAATCGAGCAGCCGCCGCTACCAATCCACTGTTTGTAGTGATTGGAGGAGATATAGCCTATAGTGCTGTGGGTGATCGTTCTATTCCTGAAGATCCGCAAAAATGGATAGATTGGTTACGCATTTGGAAGCAAACCATGGTAACTTCTGAAGGCTATCTTATTCCTATTGTTCCCTGCATTGGTAACCATGAAGTGCGAGGAGGCAACGGTAAGACACCGCAGGAGGCAGAATTCTTTTTTGCTCTTTTTCCTACTCTCAACCTTAAAAGCTATAAAGTTTTGGATTTCAGCTCTTACATGAGCTTGATCATCCTTGATTCTGGCCATGCGTATCCAGTTCGTGGAGCTCAGACTCTATGGCTCAAGCAAGTTCTAAGGCAACGCCGGCAGGTTCCCCATAAATTTGCAGTTTATCATATTCCTGCCTATCCCTCTTATCGATCTTACTATAATAAAACTAGCCGAGCAGTTCGCCGGCAGTGGGTCCCTTTATTCGAGCAGTATGGCCTTCATGTAGCTTTTGAAAATAATGATCATGCCTATAAGCGCACCCATCCTATCTGCAAAGGACGACCTCAAAAGCAAGGAGTTTTATATATAGGAGATGGTGCCTGGTCGGTAGCCAATATAAGAACCCCCAAAACACCGCGGCAAGCCTGGTATATTGCTAAATCATCTGCTACCCAGTTTTTTATTCTGGTGACAATAGATGGTAGCCATCGTCGTATACAAGCTTTCACACCAGCTGGCATGATAGTGGATGATGTTGTGCAAGAAGGCGTTAATAAATAGTTTGCTTTTTTTCGTTCGCTTTTTACGAAAATAAGCGCAATTGGAAAAAGAAAAGAACCCAAGATTTTCAATTGCAAAGGGTTTTTAGAGATTAAACGGCCTCTATATCTTTAAATTCACCTTATAGTTTACATAAGTACTGCCCCGATGTAAATTTTCTTATTAAAAAAACTGTAAAAATATTTATGAAAGTGTAGGAAAAGGAGAAAATTTATTAGAGTTGCGGCCTATCAAAATCAAGAATAAAACCTGCTTCAATTGACGAATGTCCTCATAAAAGCACGATTAATATACAAAGGTAGAGGCGTGAGAAATTCTTTCTTTTTAGGGTGGCGTAAAGCTTTAAAAAACTTTAATCAAAGCGATAAAGGCATGGATTTTAAGATAGATAAATTCTTTATTATAAAAAAAATTTACCGAAAGAAGTTAAGAGCAGTGTTATCCCTCTTATGCTTTTATCTAGGATGGACAAGCTTATTTAATTTGCATGGGACAGAACCGATAGCCGTTAAAAAAGGGACATTAATTGTTGATTATAAAACCGATCTGGAAGGGGATCGACTGGACCGCATTCGGTTTTGGTTAAAAGATGGCAACCATTCTCAAAAAATGTATCCTAAAGGCAATGCTTTTGTAGAAGATCGTAAGAATAGATCGCGGATAGTGGTTCTAGAAGACGTTACTCCAGGAGAATATACTTTAGAGTTTTTGATCCCCAATAAGGATGCTTTTTTTGAGGAGTCTTCTTTAAGGCATATCCATCTACAAGCTGGCGAGGTGGTAAAAGTGGATAAAACCTTCAAAAGGCGGCAAGTCAATTACTACAGTGCTAAACAGTTGCATGAGTGGAAGATCTGGTGGTTTTTTCTCTCCAATTTTAGCCTTAAGCCTATAGCCCCTATGGATTGTGTTTACAATCCAAGCCAGGAAGTAGGAGGCAAAGGAAGCTTATTGAATGCGCATGCTGCTTTGAAAGGGAAAAATAGCTTCTATGCAAAGAAAGCAAGAGCACTGCTTGTTTCTGGTTTCATTTCAGCCCCCATGCTTCCTGATAAAACTAAATGAGCAGCAGAGCTAATGCATAAGCACTACAGTAGGATTTAGATCATACCTTTAAAGAAACTACATCTGCATAGCCAAAAAAGGAATTAACCTTTTTTCCAAGCTGGCTTCCACCATAAAAACAAGCTTTTTATTAAGTATATGATTACATAAATAGTTGTTCAAAAGTTTATTATTGAGACTTTTGAAATGCCGATGAGCATGAAATCAAGCTGCGGACCTTTAAAGAAAAAATTGGCAAAGCAGGTTGCAGTCTTTTGAGAAGAGGACTCCATAAGCTGAATACAGTATTAGCTGTGATGTACGACTTGCAAGTGCCTTTTGTTCATAGCTAGGTCAGATAAGATCTAAAGAGGGCGAAAAAGCCAAACAGGAAAATCTCTAAATGCTCTTAAGTTCACTTTGAATGAGAGTTTATTACTTGTCGAATACTTGTGCTATATCCCACATTCCGCAGGTTAATTTCCATTGGCCTATAATTTCTGAAATGAGGGTGGAGTCAACACATAAGTTTCTACTCATTAAATAGTTAATTAATCCTCCTGTAGTCATAATAACTTTTGGATTATGATGGATTAATTAATTTATCATATTCCTTTATTTCAATTTCATTGCATAGTGTAGAATCAATCCTAAAGGGATTAAAGTCCTTGCTACAATACTTTTTCATCTTTCATGCTTTCGCTTTCTTTGCTTATGGAAAAACAAGAATAGTTTTTTCTAAAAAAAGCTGGAGGCTCACGTTCCTCTCTTTAATTTTGATCCCTTGATTGTGCACTCCTTAAGAAAAATTAATTTTTTAATTTAAACTCTACTGCTTTCTTGTTTTCAGAAAACCATAAAAAATAGTGAGTAAGATAGGCTAAAATCAATTTATCAAAATTACTTAAAAATAATATTTTGGGATCGTTACAACTTGCGGAATCTGGGCTATATCTCTTTAGCAAGAGAACAAGGCTGGCAAATTCTGCAAGTAGCATTCAGGATTCTTCCGAGGCTTGCCACCTGTATTTCTACATCTATCATTACCTTTAGCAAATCTATAATTTGCTCAAAGCTCTATTTGCCTACCAAACGACGATTTGAGTAATTAAAAATATTTTATTTCTTAGAAATTATTAAAAAAACAATATTGCTTATATATATGTAAGATTTAATAAGTAAACAGCTTTTTAATTAATATTTTAATTAATTGAATTTAATAATTATTATTTGTTATAATAAAGTTTAAATTAATAACCTTTTTATTAAGGAAGTGTATGGAGTTAGAAGATCTGCTGCTTGAATATGGGAGATCTAAACAATTAGGTAGACTTCAGCTTGATAGCTCAGGACTTTGCACGCTTTTAATGAATGGTCATTATCTTATCACCTTTGAAAAATCTCTCGATCAGGAAGGGTTTTATCTTTATTCTAGCGTAGGCAGCCTTCCCTTAGAAAAAGAAGAGGGGATAAGCTTAATGGCTTTAAAAGGCAATCTTTTTGGCAGAGAAACAGGACGAGCAAGCTTAGGGTATGTAGAACAAACACGCTCTCTAGTTTTATTTGAATATTTTGATAAAAATGAGTTGAATTATCTTCAATTTATTCAAAGGCTTAATAAATTTATAAAATATTTATTTTATTGGATAACTAAACTAAAAGCTTTTATTTCACAAGATATGGATAAAAAAGCAGCGGTAGAGTTTCGGCCTACTTTCCATCCTAGTAAGAAAATCTTTTATGCATAAGGATTAACCATGCAGCCTCCTCTTATACGTTCCCAGCAAGCTTTAAAATCTTCTTCCCTGCCAGCCCCTCCCGTTCCTTTGGCAGATGAGCCTCAAGTTTCTAGAACAGCTAAGCATAATTCTATCATATCTTCTAACTCTATCGAGAGAATAGAACCTTCTGACCGTGCCCTAGTGATCAATCGAGTAGAGGTTTTAAATGAAGAGGAGCCTTTTAAGGCAGAATCCGCAGTAATAATAGCCAAAGTCGAACAAGAATTAGAGAATATAGAAACCCTCTTATTGCTTGAAGCAGAGCCTATAACAACGCTTGCCGAGCAGAAAAATGTTTATGCTTTAGATAATTTTATTAAGAAAACTGAAAAGCGAAAAAAAATAGAAAGGCATTTAGGAAATGCATATAAAGCAACTCAATGGGCACCTGATAAACTGCATAAATTAGCCCTTGAACCCTATGGCTATATAGCACCCGTTATAAGCATTCCTCCAAAATTAGGAGAAATAGTAGGAAACGTTATCTTGCCCGTGTCAATTATACGAACGGTTTTGCGGGGCGTGGAGATTATTGGAAAAGGCGCTGTTTTGATTGTACAAGGCGTTCAGTATCAGCAGGCAAAAAAACTCTTAAAACAGAAAGTGAAAGAATTTAAACATCATCCGCAGGATGAAAACCTTAAAGACTCTATTAGGATTCTCCGCGAGTTTATTAGTGCCCAAAAACTGGAATTAAAAAATAAAATCATTAACTTTACTATTTCAGCGAGTTTCATAGCTGCTAAAAGTACTAGCTTGGTTTTAAGTGCCTTAAAGCTGGCAGTCCCTGCTGGAAAAACGGCCCTGGGTTGGACCCTATCTTTCTTAGATATAATAATGAAAACGATTGGCGTATGGCAAGCTCAAAAAGCTAGATCCACTCATGAGATTTGGATGCTAGAGCTTACCAAAGATCCTAGGAGTTTTCAACAAGCGCAAGATCTTTTAGCCAAACGTGAAGAGCGTTTACTTTTACGTAAATTTCAAGCTTTTTCTTTTGAAGAAATTAAAGATAATTTGGAAGAGAAGGGCATGGAGTGCGAAGCGCAAGGGATTATAGATAAAGAAACTTTTGAAAAAAAGATTACCGAACCTGCGTTTAGAACTTTCTTACTCCAAAATTTTATAGAAGATATTGATCAAACTGAGGATACTCTCAACGTGATGACAAGAAATAGCTTGCAAACGCTAGCAGAATTAAAAGCCAGAAATGAAAAGAAGTTTTTTAATTTTAGGCTTGTATCCGCAAATATAGAACTTATCCTTGCCTGTCTTTCCACTACTCTAGCGATTACTTTACAAGTTTTAGCCCTTACCGGCGTGATTGCTTTAGCTTCCTCGAGTATGGCTCTGCCTGGCTTAGGCTTTTTTGTTTTAGGAATAGCAGTAATGGGGATAGGGCTCTATTTCTTTTATAGATATAAACCTCATCTTTTGAAATGTGTGCTCCAGGGAGTTGAGGTGCGTCTTAGCTTATTTCAGCTTCCTGCTAAAATCCGTGCTTGGCAATTAAATAAGCAAGAAGAACGGATAGGTACGCTAAAGATTACAAGTGCTAGATATGAGCAATTGGCAGGTTTATTGGAGCAGCAAAAGACATTGGAGGCTACTGCTTATCCTATTGAGTTAAGAAAAACTCTTGAAAAACTACACAAAGAAACGAAAAAGAAAATCGATGAGCTAGAAAGCCATGGGGAGCAAACACAACTGGAAAAAATGATGGAGGAATTGGATAGAAAGCATGAAAGGCACCTTAAAATGCTAGAAAAAGAAAGCCAAAAACAAGAACGATTAAGCCAGAAGGTGGAATCTTGGATAGGAAAAAAAGGAAAAATCACGCAATTGCAGAATCGTTTGAAGGAAGCTGGTAGTGCAGATTTTGCTATAGCCAATGGCTTAATTACCCAAGCTGAAAAGAAAGCGATGAATCTGCCTTTAATTATTATGGAAAAATTTTTAGATCCCCACTCTTCTTTCGAGTTTGACGAAGAAACTCAAAAGATACTAAAAGAAAAAATGGGAATAGATTATCAAGCCCTTAAAAAGACGGCAGATCAAGTGGATAAGAATGCTTTGATGGATAAACTAAAAGACTTTTTTAAAATGGATGATACAGAGCTGCTAGCGTTAATGAAGCAGCAGCTTAACAATTTAAAGGCCAAAAAATATAATTAACTATTTAAAAGAGCAAACACAATGATAGAAGAAAAATTTCTAAAGCAATTTCAACAAGCATTGATGGACGAAAAATTTGACTGCTCTTACATAGAAGCTACCGATCAAATTCTCTATCCACGTCTCCTTCTCTTTCTAGGCGTAGATGATAAGGAACGGGAAAAAATTTTAGAGATAACCGCTTCAAAACAAGAGTTGATGCAGGGTCTTGGCCCTGCAGACAATCCCTTTTATCGCCTCCAATTTCAAGCTGTTTTTCCTTTCACCGTCCATCCTCAAGCTTCTACCCAAGTAAGTAGCTTAATCTGCTATTTAAATCGTTTGATTGAACTTCCGGGATTTGAGATGGATGAAGTAAATCTTAAGCTTAATTATCGTTATATCCTGCTTTACGGGGAAAGAAGTCTCAATAAAAATCTTTGCTTTTCTATTATTGGCCTAATCATGCTCACGTTAGAGCTCTTTAGTTCTACCTTAGAAAGAGTGGCTATAGGAGAAAATACTTTTAATCAAATATTAGAAGAAATCATTAAGATTGCCCAGCAAGTTAAACCTTAAACCTTGCCTAGTAAGTCGTTGTAAAAAATAAGTTGAGCCTATCTTAGCTTTTTTTATTCACTCGAAAAAGGCACGAACCCCATTCAAAAAGGTTATTAGCTTTCTTCTTTTCGCTCTTCCTGGTAGAGAGAAGTGTAGATGATTGCATAGAAAAGTTGCTTAAAAGGGGTAGGCTCGGTTTTTTTTTAGTATAACTAAGAGGGCTTCTAGAAATCCTACTGTTTAAAGAACTTTGCCTGCATAATCTGAAAAATAAATGAGCCTTAAGGAGGTTGGCTCTTTCCTTAAAAAGCTTATTATTAAGTATATGTTTGCAAAGGAAGCTGCTAAAAAGCATATAATCACAGCTTGAGTGTTTTCAAAAGGCCTACTTGGCAGCATGTTTTTTATCGGAAGATTGAAGTTAGCAGAAAGGGAGTTAAGCTAGGGTTAAATCGCCTTATTTAATAGATCTTTATAAGCATGGGGAAGGTGAGTAATTATATCAGAGGCTGTCATACAATAAGAGGTTTTCTTTTTAGCTGCCTGTTCACCCGCTATAGCGTGCAACCACACTCCTAAGATTGCGGCCTGAGGAGGCGGCAAACCTTGCGCTAGCAAAGCTGCAATTATCCCCGTTAATACATCTCCACTTCCTGCAGTAGCCATTCCTGCATCACCTCTTGGATTAATATGTATAGGCAAGTTTGGCTGCAAAATAAAGGTAGGAGCTCCTTTAAGCACTAAGGTAACATTTTTATCATTAGTAAATGATTGAGCGATATCTAGTAGTTTTCCTGAGGTAAGATGCTCTTGCTCTATTCTTAAAAGCTTCAACATTTCTCCATGATGAGGAGTTAACACTAGCCCTTTAGGTAAAGGTGCTTGATTCTCAGATAGCAGAGTTAGTGCGTCTGCATCTAGGACACAAGGTTTTTTAATATGCTTGAGGATATATTTAAGAAGGTAAGAAGTTTCTTCTGTTTTTCCTATACCAGGCCCTATGTAAGAAGCAGACGCTTTATTTATAGGCTCAAGGATAGCCTCCAGATTTTGCAAACAATAGCTTTGCCGCACTAATTCTACAGGGGCAGCTGCAAGTGCAGCTTCCATTTCTTTAGGATGAATTAAACGTACAATGCCAGCACCTGCCGTTAAGGCTGCCTTTGCAGAGAGAAAGGCAGCTCCCGGCATGTGAGGAGAGCCTGCTATAGCTGTTACATAGCCACGTTCATATTTATGCCAACCTCTCTTAATAGGAGGAAGTAGCGGCTGCACAATGTCTTTAGTCAGCATGATCATATCGGTAGGAGCATGATCGATACATTCTTTAGACATCCCAAAATCTATATAATGCAAGTTACCTACATAGTTCCATCCTTCGTTTATAAAGAAACCCTTTTTAGGTGCACCTAGAAAAAGAGTTTTAGTTGCTTGAATGGCTTTGCCTTCCGCCATCCCCGTGTCTCCATTTAGTCCTGAGGGAATATCGATGGCTAAGATAGGTAATTTAGAGGCATTAGCACGCCCTACTATACTAGCAAAAGGCTCTTGTAGGCTTCCTTTAAATCCTGTGCCAAAAAAGCCATCTAAGATAACTCCTTGTTTAGGAAAGGAAAAAGAGGGATCTTCTATCTGCCCACCTGCTTGTTTAAAACGGTGATAATTTTTAATACATAAAGGGGAACCTCCTTCTAAAGAAATAGCTTGCAAAGCACATACTTTACATCCTTTCTTTAAAAGATAACATCCTGCTACGTAAGCATCTCCTGAGTTGTTACCTTTGGCACACAATAAGATAATATATTTAGTAAGCTGATGGATGTTAAGATACTCTTCTACCATTTGAGCAATGCTGGCGCCTGCCTGCTCCATAAAAAATTCTTCCGAAGCGCTATCTTGGTAGGCTTGCGCTTCTAAATTCCTCATCTGCTGTGCTGTAAAGACTTTCATGCTTTATCTCACTTAAGTTTTCGGTCCTGCATCATTATTAGAGAAAATTTTTAAAGATGTTCTTCTTTAATGGTTCTTTGCATGAGAGCTTTAACAGCCTCCTGGGGGGCAAGGCTTTCGTAAATAATCTTATAAACAATCTCAGTGATAGGCATACTTACATTTAGCTGATGGCTAAGTTGTAAGGTGGAGACGCAGGTATAGGCTCCTTCCACAACCATTTCGATTTTAACAGCTGCTTCTTGGGGGGATAAGCCTTGTGCTAAAAGGTATCCAAAACGAAAATTCCGACTCATCAAGGAGCTGCAGGTTAGGCATAAGTCACCCATTCCTGATAAGCCATTTAATGTTTCAGCCCTACAGCCTCTAGCAACAGCGAGCTTGCGAATCTCATGCAAGCCACGTGTCATTAATGCTGCTTTAGCACTATGGCCTAATTCTAATCCTTCAGCCATGCCGCAGGCAATAGCGATAATGTTTTTTAAGGCTCCGCCATAGGCTACTCCGTGGATATCAGGATTAGGGTAAACACGAAAAGTGTGAGTGGTAAAAGTATCGGTAACAAGGCGCATCACTTCAGGATCATAAGCAGAGCCAACGACAGAAGTGGGCAATTTTCGTATAACATCTTGAGCAAAACTAGGTCCACTTAAAAAAGCTACTTGCTTGCGAGTATCTCTTCCTAACACTTCTACGACGATATCAGGAAGAATAAGCCCTGTATTTTGCTCAATTCCTTTAGAGGTAATAACGATAGGGCATTTAGGAAGTTTTAGCCTTTTAACTTGTTCAAAGACAGGGCGAATGCCTGCTGAGGTGACAGCCTCAACAAGCATATCAGCTCCTTGCAAGGCCTCTTTTATATCTGTTGTAAATTTCATGTTGCCATTGAATGTATGGCCTGGCAAGTAAGGATGTTCACGCTTCTCCGTTAAATGTTTAACGAGCTCAGGTCGTGCGCTCCAAGAGATTAATTGATATCCTTTGGAAGCTAATAGTGATGCCAGGCTATACCCCCAGCTTCCGGCTCCTAAGAATCCTACTTTCATAATTTTTACCTAAGTTATATCTTTCATAAAATTATCAATTTTTTGCTTTTGATTGTAGTTTAGACTTATTCGGTTGGCAAATAAAAGCCTACTTCTCCTCATCGCTAATCCCTACGCTAGTAAAAAATTTAAAAAAACCTGTCTCTCTTCCCAATGAAATTGATTGTAGAAGAAGGGTGAAACCAAGCGTTTGAAGAGATGGGTAAAGTGGAATGAGGGCTTTAAATATCCAAGCATCCCGTTTCTCCTAAGTAGCCTTCAGGGGGCATAGCATGGTTTTTCCATTGGTTCACATAAGAAGGAAGAGGGTAGTAGAAATCTTGTGCTAGCTCAAAGGGAGCCAAAGGAGCTTTCTTGCTAAAAAGCTCTTCATATACTTGTCGATCTCTAGCTTGCAAGGCATCCTGGACACTAGTAGGGCTGTCTTGACCCCTCAAGTTTTTTAGAGGAGCAAAGCACCTTTCGCGTGGGTAAAGTAGCGCTTGAATTTTAGCAGCAAGAGGAAAAATGTCAAAAATAAAATGCTCAAATTTCCATCCTTTTTGGGCCGCATCGATTAAGCTAGGTGCCTTTTTGTGAAGAGCATGGAGAGGCATTTTTCTTTTATTATTACAAATTTTTTCAATAAATGATAGGCTGATGCAAAATAAGCTGATATTGGCACAGGGGTGCTTAAGGGAGCCGTCGGATAGCCTGGCATAGCGCTCATTTTCGGGAAATTCAGTATATTCAATGACCTGAACTTTTTGCTGCTGTTTGACGATAACCCCTACTTTTTCCTCTGGATCTGCTCGAAGCGTACACTTGATAGTGATATCATTCTGATTACGAATATGCATACCTAATAGCTCAGCATCAAAAGGATCGGCTAAGGGATTATCAATCATAACAAAATTTAAATGCTCAATGCCCATTTCCTTCCATTTAGCTAAGAGACCTTCTTGCCAAAATTGATGCAGGCAGGCTCCATTGCCGTTGGGCCCTTCAGCTAGCAACCCTTTTTTTTCTAAGAAAAGGTTACCCGCATCATCTAGAAAGGGGAGCATGGGTTGAGTAAAGAAATCAAGCTGTTCTTTTCTTAATTGAAAATTCGCATGGGCCTTAAAATAGGCCACGGTCATCCCATGATTAAGAGGAGATGTCATGATAGCTGCCTGGAGAGGGCGAAGAGCCAGCTTGCTTGCTGCTACAATCTTCTCAGAAAATAACTGGAAAAGGCTTTTATGGCGTATGAGGCTAATAGGATATAACCCTTTAGGTCCCTCTAAATGTAAGCGTGTCCCTTGCCCTCCAGCTACAATTAAGCATCCCAAGCGTCCTTGCTCGATCGCTTCTCTACCAAGTAATGCATTTTCTAAAGAGCCCACTTTTTGATAATCTAGAAAAGGATCGACAGAAATGTCGCAAAGCAAGAGCGCGTTAATTGCAGCTTGTTGCTCATGAAAAGTATCGATATCTAAATTTTCAATCTGTTGCAATAAAAAGCTTTTTTCTCCTTCATTAAGTTCATGCCAATAGTTAAGGAGGTGAGGTTGTTGAATGCTATTGAGCTTGGCTATTGCCCTTTCATAATTCATGCATATATTCCTTAAAAATAAAATTATTACCCATGATCATTCTCTTTTATCGTGTAGTCTCAAAAATTTGAAGGCATACTGGGAGCAAGTAGCTTGACGAATTATTATCTTTACATGGTTTAACCTTAGCGCGGATAAGAAAAATAGTTTATTCTTTGGCCACAGAATTTTTCAAGAGCCATTTCTTGAGAAGTCAAATTAATTAAATTTTTTAATTTATTGCAAGACTCTGGGAAGTTTTTTGCGTTTATGTCTAGCTTAAAGCTCATTTTTAGACACATTTTAAAAAAATAGAGGGAAAAAGTCTTAAAAGAGCTTGATAGAGCCATTAAGAATTAGGTCTATCTGATTTATATTTTAACGATCTTTAGCGCTTATCTTGCGCTTTTTTTCTTAAAAATCGTTTAAAGCCTTCCTGTTTCCTTTCTTAAGAAAACACAAAACGCAAAGAAAAATTTGCTAAATATTTAATGAATTCTCCTAAAAACTTAAAAGTTAAGGGAGAAGCAGCATTTTGGCAGCTTATTATTTTATGCCAAGCTAATTTCTTAAGAGCTGCATTCTTGAAAATGAATCGATAAATTGTTAACAACCTTTTCTAGACTTATTCCCTAAGGAAAGCCTCAAGAAGAGGTTAATAAAGGCTATTTTTTTATCAACAGCTATTTTCTTTTAACAATCTTTCAAGTTGTGCATAGACTTCCTCAACCTCGATCTTGGTCATGCAGCGAAAATCAATAGGGCATACACGCTTGTAGCAAGGAGAGCATTCGACATGCTTATGAATCACCAACCCTTGCGGATAAGGACCGGTTTTTATCTCATTCGTAGAGCCAAACAGTGCTAGCAAACGTACACCTAAAGCAGCAGCCATGTGCATAGGCCCGCTATCATTTGTAAGAAAGATAGAGCAACATTTTAGCAGGGCGATCAATTCGCGAATAGATGTGCGTCCTGCTAGATTAATCGCACGGCTAGGTAAGTCTTGGCATATTTGGTTGACCACCGAAACCCCGTTACTATCGCCAAAATAAATAATAAAAACATTAGGGTTTTCTAATAATTTTTTCGTTAATTTATTAAAGCGCTCAGGTGGCCAGCATTTAGCCGAGCCATAAGCTGCTCCAGGATTAATGCCTACCAAAATGTTTTTTTGAAGGTCAAGCCCGCAGCTACGTAGAAAATGATGAGCCTCTTGGAGCTCTTGCGTACTTACGTAAAGCTGGGGCGGTGTAGAGGAAAGGGGGATGGCTAAAGGGCCGAGTAACGTTTTATACGTAATAACTTGATGTTGGAATTCCTTATTTTTCGGAAATGATATAGCTTTATTTAGCAAAAGGCTTCTAAACCCGTCAGCAAATCCAAGGCGATGTTGAACTTTTCCTTTTAAAAACCACCAAGCTGAGGAGAAAGAATTTGTTAAAAGAAGACCTAAATCATATTGGCCTTTTTGCAAAAAATCGATCACCTCCACATGATGAAGCTTGTCTAACCAGCTCGTAGGACGTTTAAATGCGTAGATAGAGTTAATATGAGGGTTGTTTTGAATCACCTTATCGATAGGCGTTTGGCATATAATTGTAATTTTAGCCTCTTTCCATTGCCTTCTTAAATCGGTTAATAGGGGAGTGGCCATGACAGCGTCACCTATCCAATTTGGCATTCTCACGATAATATTTTTTGGAGGCCTAGAGAGCCAGGGGAAATAAGGGGTTTTCATGCTTTTTAACCTTAATTGGTTATGCATCTCTTGAGTTATAAAGCGAAACTTAAGTATAAAAGGAATATACTATAGAGCAAAAATAGGTGTCTGTCCAAATATTTCTTAATAGGTAAGTTTTGAGCAACCGTCACATTTACTCAGATGAAGAGCCTCAACAGCTCTTTCAAAATCTTGCTTTTGAAAAGGATAAAGCTAATGAACTGGAGAAGGAGCTTCAAAACGTGAAGTTAGAACAAACTATGCTTTTATCAGAAAATGATCCCCTCAAACCTTCTAGCAATCTTTCTTATAAAAGAAAGGAAAGCGTGGATAATTTGAAGAATATGTTAGCTAGGTACAAAAAGAAAAATGTTTTAAGTAGCCCAGTTGCAGATGAAAATGTCCATCAGAGAAATAAGCAGGAAAGCAACTTAGCTTATCAATTACATTTACATAATAAAAAGCTTACTCAAGAAAATATAGCTCTTTTAGAGCAACAAAAAAGCCTTAAAGCTCTTTATGATCAATTAGCAGCCGATTTAAAAGAAGCTCAGCAAAAAGAGGAGAATGATCAAGCTGTTTTGCATAAATCTTCTGAGTTAGCAGACTCTTATCAAGAAGCCTTATTGCAAAATCAACAGCAGAAAGAACAGCTAGAAAAATTGACATTAGTCGTACAAGAACAAGAAAAAAAGATTCATGAGCTAATGCAGGAAGAACCCACTCACGATAGACGGCAAGAGGATATGCTAGGCACGGAGACAAAGCTAGAGCAAGAGCCCAAAAATATCCATGCTTTAAAGATGGAAAATCATGCTTTAGCTAAAAAGCTTGCCGAAATCCAAAAGCACTCTACTCAACTAGAGCGCGTACTTAAACATCTGCACGAAAGATCCAAAGAAGCTTATTTAGAGCTCAATCAGCTAAGAGAAGATTTTCAACGTTCCGAAGAAGCTGTTTTTAATCTTACCGGGCAATTGGAGGTAGCACAGAAGCGCATCCACCAGCAGATAGAGGCCTTAAACAATGAAAAGGCTGAGAAACAGGAATTAGTGGAAGAAATTCATGCTTTGCAACTACAATTTAGCTCTCTTAAAACAAAATTAGCCGAAGAAAGAGAAGCTTTTAATAAAATTAAAGATGAGAAAATGCACTTAGAAACCTCTATGACTGAGAAAGACCAGCTTTTTAATCAGTTAGAAAAGGAGATCATCTTCATTAAGGAAGATTTATCTAAAGGTATGCGGGAAGCTAAAGAAATTGAAAGCTGCTATATGAATGCCGTAAGCGAAAAAATAGCTCTTTATAATAAGGTGTTGCAAGGTGAAGAGACTATAGCCTCCCAGCAAAATGAGAATAAAGCCCTCCAATGCAAACTTGAGCAAATCTCAACAAAAGAAAATGATTTCAAAGAGCAGCTGTTACGATTAGAGAATTTGCTGCATGAACAGCAGTTGGAGGCAGAGAGGCAAAAACAGCAGCATTCTCAAGAGCTTGAAAGCAGTTTACAGCAGCAGCAAGATTTATTTAAGCTAAAAGAACAGCAAGTAGAAGCCGATCAAAAGGAAATTACCTATCTTTCTCAAGAAAAATTCAGACTTGAAGATACTCTATCTATAATGACTCGTTATCAAGAGGAGCAAGATGCGCGCATTAAAGTAGCTCAACAGCATTTGGGTAAAAAAGTTAAAGAGGTTGCCCTTCTTAATGAAAAAATTGAAGAGCAAAAATCCCTGATTGCTGATCTAGAAGAAAATTTAAATCAGCTTAAAATCAAAATGAATGAAAGGCAAAACTCTTTTGAACAGCAGTTAATGCAGGAAAGTAAAACTCAACACCTGTTGCAGGAAACTATTCGAGCGACTGAGAGCCAGGTAGCCCAATGGGAAGCCAAATACCAACAGGCGGAGGAAAATCTTAAAACCTTAGAAGAAAAGCAGCAGCAGATGCATAGCTTATTGGCTAGCTTAAGCCATGTGATAGGGGCTCAGGATATTATATCGCAAGGCGAGCTTTCTGGGGGGACTGTTACACCCAAGAGACCTCTTGAATGGGAAGAGGCGTCTGCGCAGATTTCTTTAAATGATGAGCACTCTTCTCTTCCTGATGAGCAACTGGAATCGCAGCCTTCTTTGTTTGATGCAAGGCCTGCCTCTTCTCCCTTACGCCAAAATTTATTTGATTAAAGGATATTTGTGATAATTATTGGAATTGATCCTGGCACGCGCATCACAGGATATGGCATTATTAGAGTTTTAGGAAATGTTTATCAAGTTCTAGATTATGGGTGTATACGCCCGCCCGCTAATTATAAATTAACAGAGCGCTATCTGGTTATTTTTAATGCACTAGAGGCTCTTATTCATCGGTATTCCCCTGAGGCCCTTGCCGTGGAAACGCAGTATGTCAGTAAAAATGTGCAAAGTGCGATTAAGCTAGGAATGGCACGAGGAATTGCAATTTTAGCAGCCAAGAAAAAAGGGATTGCTATTTTTGAATATTCGCCTTCTAAAGCTAAGCTGGCGGTGGTAGGCAATGGAAGCGCTAGCAAAGGACAAGTGCAAAAGATGGTGCAACTTCTTTTAAAGCTCGCTCAGCCTCCTAAGCCGGAGGATGCTGCGGATGCTTTAGCGTTGGCAATCTGCCATGCCCATGCGGCCCAATGTAAGAGTCTCTATGAAGCGGAAATTTAATATTAAATAACAGGTGAGAAGTGATAGCTTATATAAAAGGAGCTTTAACGCAATTGACCGCCTTATTTGCTGTAATTGAAAGTGGTGGTATAGGCTACAAAATCTTAATTCCTGCAAATCTTTTTGCAAAGCTTCCCTCCCTACAGGAAGATGTTTTGCTTTACACTGCCTTTGTCATTAGAGAAAATTCCCAGACGTTATATGGATTTTTAAATAGCGAAGATCGCGAGCTTTTTGAAGCTTTAATGAATGTAACAGGCGTAGGGCCAAAGATGGCCTTAAACATTATAGGTCATCTATCAGGGCGTGAGCTGCAGCGGGCTATTCATAATCATGAGATAGCTACCATCAGCAAAGTTCCAGGCATTGGCAAGAAAACTGCAGAACGTTTGATGATAGAAATGCGCGATAAAATTCCAGCTATACTGCTTCCTGATTCTGAAGAGCCTGTTGTCTATCCCTCAACCGACCCCCAGGCTCAGAAGATTAAAGATGCGATGAGCGCTTTGATCAATCTAGGTTACAATCAACTGATTGCCCAACAAGCTATTAAAAAATGCTTGAAAGAATTGCCTGAAACGATTGAGTTGAGTGAATTGATTACTGCTGCTCTTAAGAATGTATAAAAAAACAACCTTTTAGGCTTATATATTTCTTCACCTTTAACGTCCGTATGTGTGCAGAGCTTATATAAAGATGGCAAAATAAGCTCCCATGTTAAGGGCCAGCTCTCAAGGGATTTCCTTAAATTGCTTTTTACATCTCTTGCATAGCTTGAATAACCTTGCTCTCCAGCTGCTCACCATTTTTAAAGGGACCTATTAGCGTTCGCTTATTTTTTGTCTGCTTACCTTTCTGCTGCTCTAAGCTTAAAGAAAACTTATCGAGCTTTAAAAGAGTAAAGCCGTGGGTAGAAGCGTATACACGTATTTTTGTAAGATGATATAGCCAGCTAGCAGCTTCAGGAGGTTTTCCGAAACGGTCTTTAATTTCTTCCCAGATAGCCTCTACCTCTTCGTGGGTGATGGCTTCTCCTAGTCTTTGATAAATTTCCATGCGTAAGCTGACTTCATTAATAAATTCTTCTGGCAATCGTGCGTCTAGCAGGGGAAAATCCATTTTAGTATCCACAAGCAGGCTGGATATTTTACCTTGCAAAGTCTGAATAGTTCTTTTTAGTAGCTTGCAATATAAATGAAAGCCAATAGCGGCTACCTGTCCGGATTGCTCATGGCCCAAAATATTTCCTGCCCCGCGGATTTCAAGATCGCGCATAGCAATTTTCATACCGCCACCATATCCTTGTGCTTCCATCAACACATTCAACCTTTTGCGCGAAAGTTCTGGCAACGAGCGTAGACGAGGAACCATAAAATAAGCATAAGCTTTTCTATTCCATCGGCCTACTCGGCCACGCAATTGGTATAGATCCGCTAGCCCAAAAGTATCGGCACGGTCGATTAAAATAGTGTTGGCATTAGGAATATCAATCCCGTTTTCTACAATTGTCGTAGCTACCAAGATATCTGCTTGGCCGCTTTTGAAAGCATGGAAAACAGCATCTATTTCTTGGCTGCTCATCTGTCCATGTCCTACTACAATACGAGCGTGGGGTAAAAGTTTTTTGAGGCGAGCGGCATACTCATAGATGGATTCTACACGATTGTGGATAAGATAAGCTTGGCCATTACGAGATAATTCACGTAATAAAGCACTCTTAAGTGTTTCATCATTAGATTCCGTGATGAGAGTAGTAATAGGCAAGCGATCTTGAGGGGGAGTGTTAATGATAGACATGTCGCGTGCTCCGATGAGTGACATGTAAAGGGTGCGTGGAATGGGCGTAGCAGAAAGCGTTAAACATTCAATAGAGTTTTTAATTTTTTTCAGCTGTTCTTTAGCTTTAACACCAAAACGTTGCTCTTCGTCAATGATAACCAACCCTAAATCTTTAAAAATAACATCTTTGCCTATCAAACGATGGGTACCAATAACAATATCGACAGAGCCCTTAGCAATGCCCTCTAAGGTGTCTTTCATCTGTTTGGTGGAACGAAAGCGAGACAGGACGGCGATATTGATAGGGAAGCTGCTCATTCTTTCAACAAAATTTTCATAATGCTGCATGGCTAACACGGTGGTGGGAACTAAGACCGCCACCTGCTTGCTACCGTCAACCACTGCTTTAAAAGCAGCACGCATAGCGACTTCTGTTTTCCCATATCCCACATCGCCACAGATCAGGCGATCCATGCATTTTTTTTCTTGCATGTCAGCTTTAATGGCAGCAATAGCAGCTAGTTGATCTTCAGTTTCCACAAAAGGAAAATCTTCTTCGAAAGCCTGCATATCTGGGCTGTCTTCCGAATAGGCATGGCCTTCTTTCATAGAGCGTTTAGCGTATAGCTCTAAAAGATCGGCCGCATAGCTCATGATAGCCCGCTCAGTATTTTCTTTAGTTTTCTTCCAACGACTGCTGCCTAGATGATGCAGTTTGGGAATTTCTTCATTAGCTCCTATATATTTGCTAATTAAATAGGCTTGATTAAGAGGGACAAATAATTTAGCGTTGTCAGCATATTCAATGACAAAATATTCACTGAGTGTCCCTTGAAGATTAGGGCGTTTTTCTAATCCAATAAATTTACCGATCCCATTATTGAGGTGCACCACAAGCTCTCCTGCAGATAAATCATAGCTCTCCATCGGGGTAGTATGATAAGTGCTGCGCTGTTTCTGTCGGCGAATTTTATATCGATGCGTGATCTCGGTGGCAGGTAAGATGATCAGCTTTTGATCTTCTAAGACAAATCCGCTAGATAAGTAGTGAAGGTGGAAAAAAGTATTTTCCGGAAGGGTAATATTAGCCTCATGAAGGCGTTTTTTTAGATTACTTTCTTCTAAGGCAGTGGCACAAAGAAAATGAAGATGATAATCTGATCGCCCAAGCTTAGAAAGGGATAAGAGAATTTCTTGGCCGTTAATCTCCGCATTCTCTGCCTGCTCAGGCAACAGGAAATGACTAAGAGGAATGAAAGGATGAGACCAACGTCGAGCCTGAAATTCGCTTGCGAATAGATAAAAAGAGAGCTTGTAGAGAGGAGCCTGTCTAGAATAATAATTTGTAGAAGTTTTATCAAGGATGCGAACTTCGCTCAATTCTTCTATAGGATTTTGACTAAGAAAGATTTTTTGTAGGGGGGCCATCGCTTCCATGAATTGTCCGATGCTGCAAAAAGTAGGCGTTGAGCTACCACAAATATTGACAAGAGAAGCATAACGATCTTCTAAAGCGAGTATATCATCAAAGAGCACGATAGTCTCAGGACCTAAATAATCCAAGAGTGTGCATAGATGAGGCTCAGGTTTTAATAATTCCAACTCTTTAGCAGGTGGAATCTCTATTTTTTCTACACTTCGGATAGACTTTTGCCCAATAGGATCATAGATGCGGATGGATTCAATTTCATCTCCCCAGAAATCAAGTCGAAAAGGATCAGGGGAAGAAACAGGAAAAATATCAATAATTCCGCCGCGAATTGCAAATTCTCCTTTATCCGCAGCTACAGCTCTTCTTTGATACCCCATGCTCACTAGGCGCTCTGTAAAAATTTCAAAAGGAATAGATGTTTGGAGGGTCAGGTGCATGTAGAGCTGCTTAAATTTTTGGGGAGGGATCAGACGTTGCAAGCAAGCTTGCAAGCCAGAAAGAATAATGTGAGGGCCTTCTTGTTGCATTAGCTGTTCTAAAACTTTATACCGCTCGCCCACTACATCAGGGCTAGGTGCGATGTTTTCAGAGGGCAAAGTCTCCCAAGCGGGAAATTCAATAGCGGATTGCCCAGCAAAAAATGGAAAATCGTGATATAAGCGGGTCTCTTCTAAGCTAGCCCCTGTTAAAATAAGAATGTTTTTGCCAGTGGCTTGCTTGGCTAAAGAGGCTATAAAAGCTTTGGCTGCATTCCATGTTTCTTCAATAAGAATGGAATCATGATTTTTTAAAGCTTCTTCAAGCTTTTGAATTTTTTCACTTTTGATTATTTCTTTAAACACTGTTTTGCCTCAAGAAGAAGGTAAAGAAAGTAAATAAGATACACTTTAAATAGGCTTTTTTGCACCAGTATTAATTCCTCATTGGCCTTAAGTTTAATGAATAGCCGAGAGCGCTCAATCTGCATAGGAAAATTTTGTAAAAGAAGAGTTCTCAAGAAATAAAAAGCCACAAGGTAAAAAGGGAATATCTGGATGATAAAGTCCATAAATTTAAAACCTTAAAAGGCTTATTAGGAAAAAAATATTATAGTCAACTGATTATAAAAAGTTAATTTTTAATTGATTATTGAGGATATCTTTTTGAAAGAGAGCCTATTGAAAATAGATGGGAGCGGGCAAGGGAGGATTAAACACTAGATAAATAGGGCAGGATGAAGTAGAGGGACTAAAAAACTACAAAGGTAACCAGTTTGCGCAAGGGGACAGCTGCACAAAAAGGACAGTGAAGAGAAAAAAAGGGAGGGCGACCTTTGAAGCTAGGCCTATCAGCAGCTTGTGGAAAGTAAAATGAGCGAGAGAAAATATTTTCTTCTCAGCCAACTTTTTTATCGAAAGGTCGATCTCCAAGCATTTCACGTACTTGTGCTAAGGCCTGCTCAACCTTATGAGGGGCTTTCCCTCCTGCTTGGGCATTGCCAGGCTTGCCTCCTCCGCTACCTTCAATCGTGGGGGCAATCTTCTTGACTATATCAGAAGCTTGGATGCCTCGGGCCACTAAATCTTCAGTTACGCGAATGATAAATTGGCAGCGCTCTTCATAAGAAGCTGCAAGGATTAACACGCCTGATTTAAAGCGTGCCATAAGGTCTTCAGCGCATAAGCGCAATTCCTCAGGGGAGAGATCAACTTGGGATGCAACCAGGTTAGCTTGAGGAAGTTTTTCCATTTTTTCTAAAAGAGAGTGGACAAGCTTTTCTCTTTGGGTTTTTTGGAGGTTTTTTAGCTGTTGAGATAATTGCTTATTTTCTTCTAATAACTTTTCTATTTTTTCTTTTAGCTTAGCAGGTGGTATTTTTAGTAAAGCTGCACTCTCTAAGATTGTTTTTTCTGTTTCACGAGTGAGAGCTTCAGCTTCTGCCCCCGTAACTGCTTCAATGCGTCGCACGCCCGCAGCGATGCTGCTTTCTTTGGCGATACGAAAATAACCAATAGTGCCTAAAAAATTAGTATGCGTGCCTCCGCATAGCTCTTTAGAATAGTCTATATCCACAACTCGCACGAGAGAACTATATTTTTCCCCAAAAAATTGTTTGATATCCTCTCTTTTTTGCGCCTCTTCATAGGGGATTTCATATCCTTTGACGGCTTGATTAGTACGAATTTTAGCATTAATCAGATCCTCAAGAGCTAGGATTTCTTCATGAGTCAAAGCTTTATGATGATTGAAGTCAAAGCGAAGGCGTTCCGCATCTACTACTGAGCCAGCCTGCTTGATGTGCTCTCCTAATACCTGAGCAAGAGCCCAATGTAGAAGATGGGTAGCTGTGTGGTTGTTAGCAATCTTTTGACGCCGGTTTAAGTCGATCGTGGCTGTCAAGGTATCCGCTGTGGTCAAGCAACCTTTTTCTACCTTACCTATGTGGGCGATAATACCTTTATAGGGGGACTTACAATCAATAACTTGAAAGAGCTTATGATCTCCTTTAATAACTCCTAAATCTCCTATTTGTCCACCCATTTCTGCGTAAAAGGGGGTTTGGTCAAGAAGAATAATGCCTTCCTGGCCTTCTTCTAGGGAGGTGACAAATTGTTCGTTGTAGAGAATACCTTGAATTTTACTTAAGGTCTGTTGTTGCTGATAGCCTACAAATTTTGTAGGGCCATGCTTTTCAGTAAAACTTGCGTATAGATTTTCTGAAGCTACTTGTTGGATAGCTTTTTGAGAGCTACGGGAGCGTTCTTTAGCCTCTTGCTCTAAAATTTGATAGCGTTCTACATCAACAGTAAGAGCTGAATCTTTAGCAATCAATAGGATTTCTTCCATGGGCAGGCCATAAGTATCTTTAAGTTTAAAAGCTTCATCACCTGTAATTTTTTTGCTGCTGGCTTGAGCTTTATCAATGATTTGATTAAGAATATTGCCACCTCGGCGTAAGGTACGGAAAAAAGCTTCTTCTTCTATTGTTAAAATTTCAGCAATAAGACTGTGTCCTCTTTGCAATTCTTTATAGTCGCTGCCCATCGTTTCAACTAACCGAGGAAGTACTTTAGCTAGAAAAGGATCTTCTATCCCTAACATACGACCATAGCGTACAGCACGCCTTAAAACCTTCCTTAAAACATATCCACGGTCGATATTACTGGGCTGAACCCCATCGGCTATAGCAAAAGCTAAGCAGCGCAAATGGTCGACAATCACACGAAAAGCAGGGGCTAGATGAGGATTAGCAGGGTCATAAGGAATGCCTGAGACCTGCTCAACTTGAGCGATTAAGCTACGTAACACATCTGTTTCAAAGACAGAATCTACATCCATTTTTAGGCTAATCACGCGTTCTAAGCCTGCTCCGGTATCTATCGATGGCTTAGGTAGAGGAGTAAGCTGCTCGGGCGATGAGCGATTATATTGCATGAAGACTAAATTCCAAAATTCAAGATAGCGACTTCCTTCGCTATCTTCACTAAGCTTAGAAGCTTTGCCATATTTAGGCCCTCGATCATAGTATAGCTCAGAACAAGGTCCACAAGGTCCTACCTCTCCCATCGCCCAAAAGTTATCTTTTTCATCTAGACGAGTAATTTTATGGGTAGGGACATACTGGGTCCAAAGCTCGAAAGCTTCCTCATCTTCTCGGAAGACACTAGGCCAGATACGTTCTGCTTCAAACCCAAAAACTTGAGTAGAAACTTCCCAGGCAAATTGAATAGCTTCTGCTTTAAAATAGTCGCCAAAGGAAAAATTGCCGAGCATCTCAAAGAATGTTAAATGCCGCGCGGTATGTCCCACATTTTCAAGATCATTATGTTTTCCTCCCACTCGAATACATTTCTGGGCCGTAGTCGCTCGATTATAATCTCGTATAGTATCGCCCAAGAAAACGTCTTTAAATTGGTTCATGCCTGCATTGGTAAAAAGAAGAGTAGGATCATCATGAGGCACTACAGGGGAGGAGGTAATTATAGAGTGCTGCTTATTTTTAAAATAATGGAGAAATTGGCGACGAATTTCTTGAGTAAGCATTGAAAATTCCTGATGGATGAAAAAGTAAAAGATTATATCTTAAGAAAGCTTTTTCCTTCTAGCGGATTAGTTTTCGAAAAGATGGTAAGCTAAAAGATAAAGGTTTCACATTTTTTCTGTTCTTTGCCATTAAGAAGGTGTTTAGCCTGCAGCCTTTAAACTGCGTAGGAAATGAAATTGATTTACGTAAGGGACAGGAATTGCTTGGGCTGGGCGGAATATTACCACATAATGAATCCAACTTGGTTTAGCAAAAGTTTTGTTATCGTAGGAGAAACGCTTAGTTTCTCAATAGTTTAAAGCTGAAATTTTGCGATCCAAAATTCGGTCACAAGATGCCTTTATATATTGAGACCAGCCTAAGGTATTGCCACCAATATGCATGCCAATTGCCCTATACAATTTCCCTGTAAATTCTTTAATAAGGACCCATACAAGCCCTTTCATGGTGGCAAAAATTACTTGGGGAAGGAAAGCAACAGGATTGCAGCAGAAAATAGCATTAATAAAATGCATAAGGCCAAAAAATAATCGATGCAAAAAATACGGAAGCCACACGAGCAGCAAGATTGGCTACGGAATTTGAAAAGTCTAGTTTCCTGTATGCAAGAAAAATGCATTGAGACAATTTTGCATGAGTGGATTATCCTTAAAAAAAAGCTGCTAGGATTAACCCAGTAGCTTTCCTAACAAGAAATTAAATATTCCTTTATTTGGATTTTTACTTAATTATGCCATCATAGCACCTATAGCAAAGAAACTAGCTATGCCTGCTGAAGCTATAGTAGCTAAGCATGCTAGCTTTATAAAAAAGCTCTGAGCATATTCTTTAGCTGCCCATACTTTTTTTAAAAAGCTAGCTTTAACGGTTTGCAATGAATAGCTTCTGGTTGGATCTAGTTGGGGTATTTCTTGTTCCTCCGCTTGGGGTAAAATTCCCTCACTTTCTTTCATTTCCACTTTAATAAAAGAATTTTCCTTTCCATTCTCACGATTTATTCTTTCCTGCCAATCATGCATATAATGTTGGGTAAGTAATTTCGCCTCTTTTTCTTCTTTTTCTGCTAGTTCTTCAGCAGTTAGAGTTTCTTGAGTATGGGGAGGAATAAACTTTTTTATCAGCTCTTCAACTATTACCCTCATTTCTTTAAAATTGTTTTTCAAGCTTCCAAATTCTATGGCCAGCTGTTGCTGATCTTGCCCTATTTTCCGGAAGCCTCGTTTTATCTCAGTCTGCTCATTGCGTAGCAAATGGAATTGCTGCTCTATTTCTCGGAACGATTCCCGCAAACCTACAAGATCCCTATGTACGCGTTCTTGGGCCTGCCTTATTTCCTGAAAGGATTTTCGTAAGTCTGCAAAATCTCTACGTATAACGTCTCGTTCTTGTCCTACCTCCTGAAAGGCTTGTTTTATCTTTGCCTGTTCATATCGCCTTAACTGATGTTGCTGCTCTAATTCCTGGAAGGATTCTCGCAAGCTTGCAAAACCTTTATGTAAGCGTTCTTGGTCTTGCCGTATCTCCTGAAAAGCTTGTTTTATCTCTGCTTGTTCATTTCGCCTTAACTGCTGTTGTTGCTTTAATTCCTGAAAAGCTTGTTTTATCTCTGCCTGTTCATTCAGCCTTAACTGCTGTTGTTGCTTTAATTCCTGAAAAGCTTGTTTTATCTCTGCCTGTTCACTCAGCCTTAACTGCTGTTGTTGGTTTAATTCCTGAAAAGCTTGTTTTATCTCTGCCTGTTCATTCCGCCTTAACTGCTGTTGTTGGTTTAATTCCTGAAAAGCTTGTTTTATCTCTGCTTGTTCACTCAGCCTTAACTGCTGTTGTTGCTTTAATTCCTGAAATGCCTGTTTTATCTCTGCCTGTTCATTCCGTCTTAGCTGCTGTTGTTGCTTTAATTCCTGAAAAGCTTGTTTTATCTCTGCCTGTTCATTCCGCCTTAGCTGATGTTGTTGGCGTATTTCCATGAAAGACTCTTCAAAATCTCCAAAGTCTCTGCTAATGACTTCTAGTTCTTGTCCTATTTCTTGAAAGGACTCTCTTAGATTTTGAAAATCTCTACGGATAAGATATTGTTCTTCCCCTATTCTTTGAAAAGATTGTCTTAGCTCTGCCTGATCGTTAATTATTAATTCTTGGCCTTCTTGGATTTTAATTTGTCCTTGTTCAATTCTTGACAGTCCTTCGTTTATAAGGCAAAAGTCTTCTAAAAGTTTATCAGCCCGGTTACTAAGCTCTTGTCCCTCTTCTTGTCTTTGTTCAACCTCTATTTCTAATTCCTCGGTCTGTAAATGTACAACACTAGTTCGAGATAAACGTTCTCTTTCACTTTGCTCACGTTCCATGCTATTTAGCTGATGCATTACCGTTGCAATCATCAAATCCTGCTCAGATTGTAATAATTTTGCATTAGCATGCAGGAGCCGAGCATCCTGATATCTTTGACGAGCGTTAAATTCCTCTAAAAAATCCTCCGAATCAGAATCGGAATCAGACGAAAGAATTTTTCTTACTCCCATAATCTACCTCAATTTTTAAAACTTTTATATAATTTGTCAAAAGAAGCAAGCTCATTTGATAACTTTTTTGTTGGGTAAGAAAGTTTACAAATAAACTTAGCTTCTTAATCCATGATAAAAATATTACTTTCTTACTAACATTTATACAATATTTGCAAATCCTAAAGAAAAAAGACAAAGAGTAGATCTGGCTAATCTACTAAAATGTGCGCTTATACCGCTTTTCTTACACATCTTTTTTTCCTGCATTTTGTCTAATACTGTTTTTAAGCTAGCATTGCTTGGTAGACCTAATTCTTTACATAAAGCAGATTGGTATTTAATAAAGGCTTGGTAATCTTCAAAAAGACTATTTAGCTTTTCAAGAACTTCTTCCGCTGTATAATCGGCTTTTACCATGTTAAGGGTAGCAAGTTTATCTCCTATTTCTTTAATCTTATATTGCGCCAACGTTGTTTTTTCAGCAATTAATGATAACTCCTTATTCGCACCTAACAGATGCTTGACGGCAACAGATAAGGTGGTAGTTGGCTGAAGCGGTAGGCCCCCTTCTTTCATCAGTTTTAATACTTCTTGCTCCTTATCAGTTTGCTTTTGTAATTGCCAATCTAATATTCGTAATTTTATCTCTAATATATTTTTGTCACTTTGTAGAGCTGCTTTCTCTTCTACAAAATGATGAGTGTCTGCTTCCAACTTAACCTGATGAGATAAAAGACGTTTATTTTCTCTTGCCAGTACCTTCTTCTCTGCCGCAAGTCTAATTTTACCATTTACTAACGCTTCTATTTTGTTTTCACTTTCAATATTAGCTACCAACAGGTTATTTCTATTGCTTTGAATAGCTTTTTTTTCTTCCTCAATTTGATGGATATCAACTAACAGTTTATTTATGTCATTGAGAAGGTTGTCATTTTCTTCTCTAAGTTGATGATTAGCTGCGGCTAAATTGTTTCTATCATTTTCGACAGCTTCTTTTTCTTCTTTAAGCTGATGATTAGCTGCGGCTAAATTGTTTCTATCATTTTCGACAGCTTCTTTTTCTTCTTTAAGCTGATGATTAGTGGCAGCTAAATTGTTTCTATCATTTAGAAGGTTATCATTTTCTTCTTTAAGTTGATGATTGGCTGCAGCTAAATTGTTTTTATCGTTTAGATGACGCTCATTTTCTTCTTTAAGTTGATGACTGGTTGTTGCTAAGTTGTTTTTATCGTTTAGATGACGCTCATTTTCTTCTTTAAGCTGATGATTGGTTGCTGCTAAGCTGTCTTTATCATTTAGAAGGTTATCATTTTCTTCTTTAAGTTGATGAATAGCTTTAGCGAAATTGTTTTTATCGTTTAGATGACGCTCATTTTCTTCTTTAAGCTGATGATTAGTGGCAGCTAAGCTGTCTTTATCATTTAGATAACGCTCATTTTCTTCTTTAAGTTGATGATTAGCTGTAGCTAAATTGTTTTTATCGTTTAGATGGCTCTCGTTTTCTTCTTTAAGCTGATGATTAGCGAGTGTTAAAAGAGCATTATCATTTAAAAGAGAACAGCGGTTTTCTTTAAGTTTTGCTTTAGCCGCTCTTAAGGCATCTCTGTCTTCTAAAAGACTTTCTCTTTCTTTTTCAAGTTTAGTTTTGTCTGCTTCTAAGCTATCTTTATCTATTCTAAGGCTAAGATTTTCTCTAGCCAGGCTTTCTTCTCGTGTTGTTAATAAGGCAAGGCTTTCTTCTAATTCTCTATTTCTACTTAACGCTTTATCTTTTTCTGCTTCAATTCTTTTAATCGTTGCTAGCGCTTCCCTATCTTTATCTTTCAATTGATGATTTTCAGCCGCCAAAATCTTAACATTGTTTTTAAGCATCTCGTTTTTTTCATCCAATGCCATTACTCGTTGATTTGCCTTCAGGAGTTGTTCATCTCTTACTATGAGGGTAGCAAGAAGGTCATCAATCTTTTTGTCACATTCTCTTACTGTTGCTTTACATTCTCTTACTGTTGCTTTATATTTATAAAGCTTTTTTTCTTGTTTATCTACTCTATTAACTAAAGCTTTAAAATCAGCTTCTGAAACTATCATATTGAAATCCGCATCTACATGATCTTTAGAGTCTAAATTAATCATAAAAAAACCTTTTATTAATCATTTGGTAAATAAGGAAAATGCCTTACTTTACAATTGAAAGTAGGGTTAGCTTTGTTTTTATATTTTATTCTTTGATTTTAAACAAATAAAAAAGGTGAAAAATTAATGGGGTTATAAACTTTAACGAAGGAGGGATAGATTGCTTTTTTTTCTTAAGCATTTAATTGTCAATTGCTAATAAGTTCTAATTTTTGTCGTTTAAGAAAGATAAAAATTTTGATAAAAAGTTGATGAAATAGCTTTTTATATCTAGAGGGATTACAAAATTAAAAGCCAATATGAGTGTTTTCGCTAGTTGCTTAATAATTGAGAGACTTTTATTAGTAGTTGCTTGGATAGATAACCAAAAGCTACGCTTTCCTACATCTTTTGTTTTAGAAGCATCTTATCTGGCCAAAAGAGCCGCGGACGTTTATTAAGGATAAAAGGCGTATGGATAGAAGGTTTTACTAAGCCTTGGCATAGTAATTTGCTTTTAATTTCAATCACTGTGCTTGCTGTTTTCTTTGAAGCTGTAACAATAGCTTCTCCTGCCAAAGTGGCCGTTTGTTCTAGTTTATCTATTGTATCTATGACTTTAACTCCTATGTTTTTGGTGGATTTTATAAGATCTTCAGCGGTGATATCGGACTTTACTAGATCAAAAATCTTTTGGATGACGGGTTGATACAGCTCTAGTTTTGCACATAGATACTCTTTATTTTTTCTTAGCTTTTTAAACCAGGCGATCCCATTCACATACATTTCAGGCACATCATCATGGGAATAAATAAAAGCATGATAGGTGTCCCATAATTGCATGCTTAAATTAAAAGTTTTAACCAATACATTGAGAGTACAATAATAAAGGCGACGCCAATAGGCTTCTAGGTTTTTTATCCTTAATTTTGCTTGATTTTTTGTCTTAATGGAGAAAAACATAGAGTCAGGATTTTTAGCCCATTGAGGCTCTATATGAGGAAAGTAATTGCCTTTAATAGCTTCTTTTAACTCGGTAAAAGCATTCGATAAAGCGCCAATTCTTTGAAAACATTCATCAATGCGGGTGGCAAGAAGGATAAGTTTGGCTATTCCGCGAATAGTATTTTCCACACATGTAGGAGTAAATTTAAGAGCAAAATCTGTTAAAGTTCCTAAAGCGGCAGGGACAATTGTTTGTGAAGTGCAAAGCTTTTTCTTGCGCTGTAGCCACCAAACCCAATGTACGACCGTACAAATTTTTAAGGTAGCCCTTACTGGTAATGAAAGATTAAAGTGCCCTAAAACTTTATCATGCATTAAATCATCTTGTAAACTTCGATATACAGCAATAGGATTCATATTTTTTCTTGCCTGTTTACTAAATTGTGGCTAGAGTCTAGAACATTACCCAACAATCTTTAATAGGCATCTCTATGGTTGAAGTCAATAGTTCTTTAAAAAATAATAAACAAAATATTTCAAAAATTTTAAATCCTGAGCTTAAAGCTGTTTTAGCTAAAACCGCTCATACCATTAGAGGGCTTTCCATAGATGCTGTGCAAAAAGCAGATTCAGGGCATCCCGGATTACCGATGGGATGCGCAGAAATTGGGGCTTACTTATGGGGATATTTACTTCGTTATAATCCTAAAAATCCTAAATGGTCCAATCGCGATCGCTTTATTCTCTCGGCCGGGCATGGTTCTATGCTTCTTTATTCTGCCCTACATTTAGCGGGCTATCCTCTTTCCATAGAAGATCTTAAAAACTTTAGGCAGCTTCACTCTAAAACCCCAGGGCATCCTGAATCCTTAGATACCGAGGGGGTAGAGACGACTACAGGTCCTTTAGGGCAGGGGATAGGCAATGCCGTAGGTCAAGCTTTAGGCTTAAAATTGCTAGGAGCTAAATTTAATACAGAGGCCCACCAGATTCTTAATAGCAAGGTTTACTGCTTATGTGGCGATGGGGATTTAATGGAAGGTGTTTCCGCAGAAGCATCTTGTTTAGCAGCTCATTTGCAACTTGATAACCTTATTTTAATTTACGATTCTAATCACATATGCTTAGATGGTCCCACAAGTGAGTGCTTTACTGAAAACACTAGAATGCGCTACGAGGCATATGGTTGGGAAGTCTTCGAGATGGACGGCAACAATTTAGATGATATCCATCAGGTGTTTTTAAAGGCTAGCGAGAAGCAAACGCGTCCTCGGCTCATCATCGCCCATACGATTATTGGAAAAGGCTCACCTAACAAAGAAGGAACAAACAAAGCTCATGGTGCCCCTTTAGGAGTAGAAGAGGTTAAAGCGACTAAAGATCTACTAGGCATCCCTCAAGAGCCTTTATTTTATGTTCCTTCAGAAGTTAAAGAGTTTTTTAGCAAAAAAATAGCAGAGCATATAGCTATAGAAAGAGAGTGGCAGGCAACTTTTAATGCTTGGGCTCAAGCAAACCCTAATTTGTTAAAGGCTTATGAAGCTATGTCTTGTAATTCTTTACCTGTGGATTTAGAAGAGCGCTTGAAGGCTATAGAGATTAAATCTCCTATTGCAGGACGGAAAGCATCTCAGGAAGTATTAAACGTCTTAGCTACATTTTTGCCGCAGCTTTATGGGGGCTCTGCAGATTTGTCGGGCTCAGATTTAACCATGTTAAAAAACTATCCGTTAGTTAAATCAGGTGACTTTTCAGGCCGTAATATCAAGTACGGGGTACGCGAATTTGGTATGGCTGCGATTGCTAATGGTCTTTACCAAACCGATATGATCATACCTTTTATTGGTACCTTTTTGACTTTTTCCGACTATATGCGCAATGCTATTCGCTTGGCAGCTTTGCAAAAAGCTCATGTGATTTATCAGTTTACGCATGATTCAATTTTTTTAGGAGAAGATGGCCCTACTCATCAACCCGTTGAGCATTATGCCTCCTTGAGAGCCATTCCTTATTTACGCGTTATTCGGCCAGCAGATGCCTATGAAGTGAAAATGGCATGGGCGGCAGCTTTACGCTATCCTGGACCTACAGCTATTATTTTAACTCGTCAAAATCTTCCGGAAATAACCGCAACAAAAAGCTTTTCTTATGCAGATGGCATGGGACGAGGCGCTTACATCCTTAGAAAAGAAAACTCTAAGCCCGATTATACCTTGCTAGCCACCGGCTCAGAATTACATCTAGCGCTTGATGTTGCGGCAGCCTTAGAAAAAAGCGGGAAGAGCGTACGCGTGATCTCTATGCCTTGCTGGGAATTGTATGAAGAGCAAGATTCAGCTTACAAAGAGAGTCTTTTAGGTGGCGACCTTGGCATTCGTGTTAGCATTGAAGCTGGCGTGGAGCAGGGGTGGCATAAATATATCGGTTTAAGCGGCATAGCAATTAGTATGCACAGCTTTGGCGCCTCCGCTCCGGCTGCTGCTTTGGCGCAAGAGTTTGGGTTCACAGTGGATGCTATTTTGAAAAAGCTTCTTCCATGATGAAAACCATTGACCCCGCTATCATTAACAGCAAATTTTTGCTCGCCCTGCATGGGCATAACCAGGGGCGCCCCCCCATTTGGTTGATGCGCCAAGCTGGACGCTATATGCCGGAATATCGGGCTCTTCGTCAGAAATATTCTTTTTTGGAGATGTGCCATCATCCTGAATTGATTGTAAAGGTGACTAACTTGCCACTGCAGGCTTTTGGCATGGATGCAGCGATTCTCTTTTCGGATATCTTAGTTGTAGCTGAAGCTTTTGAAGTGGGATTGTCGTTTGAGGAAGGTAAGGGACCTGTGATAGCAAGACCTTTGCAAACAGAAAAGGATGTTGCAGCTTTATCAGCGGGCCCTGTGGCAGAAAAGCTTGCGTATGTAGCGGAAGGAATTAAGCTGCTGGTAAAAGAATTAAAAGTTCCCCTGATCGGATTTTGTGGCGCGCCCTTTACTCTAGCAAGTTACATGATTGAAGGTGGCAGTAGCCGAGATCTGCTCAAAACAAAAAAATGGATGCTTAGCCATCCAACTAGTTTTCATCAACTATTGGATAAAATTTTACAAGCTACTCTTCAATATATTGAAATGCAGGTGCAGGCAGGCGTACATGCTTTTCAAATTTTTGATTCCTGGGCCAACCATTTAAGCTGGGGACAATTTCAAGAATTTTCCTATGAATATATGAAGAAATTGGTAAAGCTTTTACAGCAATATTCTGTCCCTGCAATTCTTTATTGTCGCGGTTCATCCGTCTTTGCTCCTAAGCTAGCAGAAGCCTCTCCTCAGGGTATTGGCTTAGATTGGAGCTGTAATTTAGCGCATATGCGTAAATATGTGCCTTTTCATATCGCTCTACAAGGGAATTTAGATCCGGATATTCTGTATGCCCCTCATGCAAAAATAGAGCAGGAGGCGCGGCAATTAATCGATGCTATGCATGGTGATCGTGCCTTCATTTTTAATTTAGGCCATGGTGTTAAGCCCGATACTCCCTATGATTCTGTTAGATTTTTGGTAGAAACAGTGCAATCTCTATGAAAAGAATTGTTGTAATAGGAGGAGGCATTTCAGGACTTGCCCTTCTTTGGTATCTAAGGAAGCGCCACGGCTCTGCTGCTTCTTTGACTTTGCTAGAAAGAAGTAATCGCTTAGGAGGATGGATTAATTCCTATAAAAAGGAGGGCTTTCTCTTTGAAAGAGGGCCTCGTAGTTGTCGCACGCGTGGCAGCGGAAAGGCAACCCTTCGTCTTATTGAAGAGCTTGGCTTGCAAAAGCAGGTAATCGTGGCCGATCAAGCAGCCCGACAGCGTTTTTTGTATCTAGACAAGCATTTGCAAAAAATTCCCTCTCATCTATTTTCTTTGCTATTTTCTCCTTTAACAAGGCAGGTAGCCTTTAATCTATTTAAAGAATGGCAAATTCCACCGGGAGAAAATGAGGATGAAACTATTCATGCCTTTTTCACAAGGCGCCTAGGCAGCGAAGCGGCAGAAAATTTTTTAGATCCTCTTACCTCCGGCATCTATGGAGGAAATATTCATGAACTGTCGATAAAATCTTGCTTTCCTGACTTATTTCAGTGGGAACGACAACATGGCTCTCTTACAAAAGGAGCTTTCCTACACTTTTTCACAAATAGGCAATCTCCCTCTTCTCTTTATATTAAGAGAATGTGCCAAGAAAGCTTATTCTCTTTTAAAGAGGGCATGCAAACTCTCTCGAACGCGCTAGCGCAAAACCTGCATGAATCTATTTTGCATGAGCAAGAAGTAACTGAATTGAATTTCCAAAAAAAAGGAATAGAATTAGGGCTTGCTCAAGGTAAAACTTTATGGGCAGACCAGGTTTATTCGACTTTGCCACCCGCTTCCTTGGCCGCTCTTATACGCCCACATCATCTTCCTTTGGCTAATCTATTAAGCTCAATTGCTAATGCTTCGATTGCAGTGGTAGGCTTAGGTTATAAGCAAAAATTATTAACCTCCAAAGGATTTGGATATTTAATACCTTCTAAAGAAAAAGAGGAAATTTTGGGAATGGTTTGGGACTCCTGTATATTTCCCCAGCAAAGCTTACACTCATTAGAAACGCGTTTGACTGTAATGATAGGTGGCACCCGCATGAGTGATTTTTCGCAAAGAAAAGAATCAGATTTTTTGAATAGTGCTTTAAAAGCGATCTCTAATCACTTACAGTTTCATGCAGCGCCCGATGTTGTAGATATTCATCTTGCCCAGAATGCTATCCCTCAATATCTTATAGGGCATGAACAAAAAAAAATGCTGATAGGAAAATATTTGCAGGAATTATCCCCTCATCTGCAACTATTAGGAAGTGCGTTTAATGGTGTCTCAGTGAATGATTGTATAGCCCAAGCTTATTCGATGGCCTATTCTCGCTTGATTCCTGATAGCATATAATATCCTTATTTATTAACGTTTTATGCAGTAAAACATCTGATGCATTCAATCTAATGCATGCTCACATCAAACTTCTTATTTTTAATGAAAGCTTCCTTCTTTCAAAGGTAACCAATTGTAAGCAAATTTTTAATTTTTAATAATTTATGCCTACTCTCGCACTTTCTCTTATGGGCTACAGGTCTGCGGTAAAGCTTTTGGTAACTTCGTTTTTAAGGCCTTAAATATTTGTCCGTTTTGATCAAGTGCTTCTTGGTTTTGCTAAGAACTTATTAGTTGCAGTCATCCTGTAAAAATAACAAACCTCTCCTATAAGACAGAGAGAGAATCAGAAGATTAAGAGACGCATAAGAGTCGTAAGAGAATTTTCACATGAAGAATCATCCAAAAGTTTGGTAATAGCAATCCTTAGCAAATCCATGAAGTTTAGAGGAATAATAAAGCATACTTGAAAAGGGGGATAACAAAAATTAGAAAGATAAATGATGTTTGTTGGCCTAAGGGACTATGAACATCAATTTCAATCGTATCCCTGAATCATAAAAGGGGGCTCATTAAAATTAAGGCGAAAAATTTAAAAGGAGCAAAACACTATAAAAATAGGCTAGAAGAAAAAAATTCCGAACCTAGCGAATCAAGAAGTAGGAATAGCACATGTAGGCACCCATGATCTTGATTCTCTAATCCCACGAAAAGTTCCTAGTGTTATGAACAAAAATATTGCCTACTGCTTAAAAGAATCCGGATTTACCCCCATTTTTAAAGATTATGATCACCCAGCTACAGAAGCCTATATTAAAGAAATTAACGGCTTTGAAGTGGAAATCGAGTTTCTTACGGATTCAGTAACTCGTGGAGATAAAAACAAAAACGTCCTAATAGCTGGAGTCATTGCACAGCCATTGAGCTATTTGTCGTTAAGTTTGCAAATGAATTTAAACTTTGTAACCTATTCGGGGGAGAGAGGCTTGGTTGTGTCCCCGGGAGCATGGATGTTTCATAAAGGCCTTACATTTCCAAAGCGTAATGCCCCCTCAAAAGCTTACAAAGACTTTTATGGTATCTGGTATGCCGCTACGCAATTAGGAAAATTTTCCGCTAGGGCTGTTGCTGAGCTTGCCATGCTGTTTCAGCGACATTCTAAATGATTGAAAACCTTTCAAAAAAATTTATTCCGCTGGATGGAAAATGCAACTCCTATCGATTGGTCACGATTGGAAACACAAGATCCATCGGGCAGACTTAAAAAATTAAATTTTGAGAAAATCATTAAGAGCATAATTTTAAGAAGAGAAAATCAAAAAGGCTAGGAACCAAAAAAGAAAAAAAATCTGCAAGCTAATGATGGGTTTTATAACCCCTTGCTTTCAAATAGGTTTCATGGGCTATTTTTATACTAAAAACCTTAAAAAGAAAAAGGCTAGAAGAGTTTTTTTATAAGTTTATAATTTTTATAATTCTTAGCTATTTCCTCCCATAAGGCTGTTGTTAAATTCTTTATTAATGAAAATTTTTTTCTTAAATCTTCTCCATTAATGTAAGCGGTCATGGGTACAGAACTGCTTAATTTTTGACGATAAGGAGCCCATGCAAATGAGGAAGTGCAGGAAATAGAAAATAGCTATTTGTTAGCATTTTCGTCTTTACAGATGCCTGTAGAATCGCATCTTAGGGCTTTGAAAGCTCTTACCTCCTTATAATAGTAGTGTAAGTTCTTCATTTTTAGATGCTTTTGCTTAAATAAAAGGTGGCTTTAAGTTTTTTATATCAAGTGTTATTCTTATGGATAGAATCCCTAAAAATAGATTTAGCTTATATACTTAGCCTATATATAGGAGCTTTTAGAGAAAAACATGGTTTACTTTATAGGCTCTTTGTAACAATAGGAGAAAAGCTTTAAAGTCATTTAAAAGCCCTTTAAAGTCTTACTTTTAGGTGAACGTTGGAGATAGCTTGATTAAGTTATAGGGGGATCCCAAGTATTTTAAGGAAAAATTAAAAGATTAAAAATAGTGTTTATTACCTTAAAATAATGTTAAATTTACTTATGCTTAAACAATATAAAATTAGGACAGGCAGTTAACTCTTTAGCCTTTTCTCTTTTTTCAGAACAGGTAACCTAGGTTGCAAAAAATAGAGCCTGAGGCTACAGTTAAAATATACGCCATTTAACTACGAGATTGTTATGTTTGACAAATTTACAAATCGTGCAAAGCAAGTCATTAAGCTTGCCAAAAAAGAAGCACAGCGCTTAAATCACAATTATTTGGGCACTGAACATGTCTTACTAGGGTTGCTCAAGTTGGGTCAAGGAGTGGCAGTCAATGTATTGCGCAACCTTAATATTGATTTTGAGACAGTGCGGAATGAAGTAGAAAAACTCGTGGGGTACGGACCTGAAATTCAAGTGTATGGGGACCCAGCTTTAACGGGAAAGGTTAAAAAAGTATTTGAACATGCTAATGAAGAAGCGGCAAATCTTAACCATAATTATGTAGGAACTGAGCATTTACTATTAGGGTTATTGCGCCAAACGGATGGCGTGGCGGCGCAAGTACTAGAAAATTTAAATGTAAATCTTAAGGAAGTTCGCAAAGAAGTATTAAAAGAATTAGAAACTTTCAATCTCCAATTGCCTCCTATTGGAGCAGGATCTCCTTCTTCCCGTTCTGGGGAGATTAGTGGTCAGATGGGATCTTCAGGTAAGCCTTATGACAAAGGCAATTCAGGCATGGGTGGAGGGCTGGAAAAGATGCCTGCCCTTAAAGCTTATGGCCATGATCTCACGGAAATGTGCCGAGAAAATAAGATGGATCCTGTGATTGGTCGTAAGCCCGAGGTTGAAAGACTTATTTTGATCCTTTGTCGTCGTCGCAAGAATAACCCTGTGCTGGTCGGGGAAGCGGGTGTAGGAAAGACTGCTATTGTAGAAGGACTTGCCCAAGCCATTGTTAAAGGCGAAGTTCCTGATAATCTAAGAAAGAAGCGTTTAATTGCTCTTGATCTAGCCTTGATGATTGCAGGTACAAAATATCGCGGGCAATTTGAAGAGCGTATTAAAGCGGTCATGGACGAAATTAAAAAGAATGGAAATGTTCTTTTATTTATTGATGAACTCCACACGATTGTAGGCGCGGGAGCTGCCGAAGGAGCTATTGATGCTTCTAATATTTTAAAGCCTGCTCTTTCTCGTGGAGAAATTCAGTGCATAGGGGCAACTACTATCGATGAATATCGCAAGCATATTGAAAAAGATGCTGCTTTAGAGCGTCGTTTTCAAAAAATTGTGGTAGCGCCTCCTTCAGTAGAAGATACAATAGAAATCTTAAGTGGCTTAAAAAATAAATATGAAGATCACCACAAATGTATTTATACTCCTCAAGCGCTGACTGCTGCTGCTGTTCTTTCAGATCGTTACCTTCATGGGCGATTTTTGCCAGATAAGGCGATTGATTTATTAGATGAAGCGGGAGCCAAAATGCGTATTTCCATGATGAATCAGCCCCAAGATATAAGCAAATTTGAAGCAGAAATCGAGGAAACACGATTAGCTAAAGAAGAAGCGATCGCTAAGCAAGAATATGAAAAAGCTGCAAAGTTACGTGATAAGGAAAAAACATTGAGGGAACAGCTCCAGCAGCTGCGTAATCAATGGGAAGTGAATAAAGAAGAGCATGAGGTAATTGTTGAAGACGAAGATGTCGCTCAGGTGGTAGCAAAGCAAACTGGGATTCCTATTAGTCGCCTTACTGAAGGAGAAACTCAGAAAGTTCTTAAGATGGAAGAGCATCTTAAAGGTAGCATCATCGGTCAAGATGAGGCTCTTAAAACTGTTTGCAGGGCTATACGTCGAAGTCGTGCAGATATTAAAGATCCTAATCGTCCAATAGGGGCTTTTCTCTTTTTAGGGCCAACAGGAGTAGGAAAAACTCTCTTAGCTCGCTTGCTTGCTATCAACATGTTTGGAGGCGAAGATGCGCTTATTCAAGTTGACATGTCAGAGTATATGGAGAAATTTGCTGTCAGCCGTATGACAGGCTCTCCACCAGGCTATGTAGGCCATGAAGAAGGCGGGCAGCTAACAGAACAGGTCCGCCAGCGTCCTTATTCGGTTGTACTCTTTGATGAGATTGAAAAGGCTCATCCCGATGTAATGGATTTATTATTACAAATCCTAGAAGAAGGCCGTTTAACTGATTCATTTGGCCGTAAAATAGATTTTCGTAATACTATTATCATCTTGACCTCTAATTTAGGTGCTGATCTGATTAGGAAAACCACAGAAGTAGGCTTTGGTGCCGAGGAAGGATCTTTAGACTACGAGCGCATTAAGGATAAGATTGAAGGAGCTGTTAAAAAACAATTTAAGCCAGAATTTCTTAATCGCTTAAATGACATGATTATTTTCCGTCCGCTTAATCGTGAAGCTTTAATGCAGGTTATTGAGATTGAAATCAAAAAAATGCAGAATCGCTTACAAAAACGTGAAGTTTACATCACTCTTGATGAAAAAGCTAAAAATTTCTTGGTCGACAAAGGCTTCCAGCCGGAAATGGGGGCTCGGCCTTTGAGGCGCACCATTGAGCAGTATTTAGAAGATCCTTTAGCCGAAAAGCTTTTAATGCATCCTGAGAAGGGCTGCCGTTGTACGGTTACAGCAGATGAGGATCATTTAATTATTCATGAAGAAGAACTTATAAATTTAAACAGAAAAATAGTAGATAAAAAGATTTTAACTACTCCTACTGTTTAAAAGCTTGCCTAAACCTTAAGGTTTGCTACCCAGCAAACCTTAAGAGACGCTCTTTGCTTCTAAAATATCTATGGAATTCCCTTGCATAAATTTTTTATTGTTTACCGGCAAATGAAGGGAGGCCTATAGTATTTCATGCACAGTAGAGAGGTTTTATATGGTTAAAATTATCAATGTTTTAGCTTTTTTAATTGCACCTATTTATTTAATAATGGCGCAAGATTGTTGCCACCGCCAGTCGCAAATGATTGCCAATCTGGAGGCTATTAAGCATGAGTTTGAAATCAGTTATGCCCCTTTTGAATGGAAAAAGAAATGTCTAAACTGGAATTTAGATCAGGAGGTTGAAAAAGCCAAAGAAAAAATCCTTTCTTCCCCTTCCTTGTCTAACAAACACTATCATCAAATTATTCGTGACTTATTTAATTCCGTACAAGATTTACATACACGGGCTGAATTTTATGCTACAGAATATGCCTTTCTGCCGTTTTGCGTGCAAGGGGTACAGGACCATTATTTTGTTGTATGGGTAGATAATTTGTGGGCTAAAAAAGAGCAAATAGATCTCCAGGTGGGCGATGAGATTTTATCTTTTGACGGAAGGCCAGTCAAGGAAGTAGTGGAAGAGATTAGGTTATCAGCCTTTGGAGCTAGCCGCAACAAAACTTATCAACATCTTAGCGAATGGCAGCTTACCTTACGTAAAGCTGTTAGATTGCAAGATGTTCCTCAAGGTCCAATAGAAATAGTTTCTAGAAAACCTGATAGCCAACAAGTTCACTCTTTTGTAGTAAACTGGGAGTATACGCCTGAAGAGATCAAAAATAATTATTCTTTAAGCATGCCTCTTAATTTAGACAGAGAGGATGAGGATAAACCTCCCTTTTTTCATCAAGAGCACATTCTGCCTTTTTATGCTAGTTTGGCCGACCATTCTCCTTGTTTAGCTGATAAAGCCGAGCTATTAGGCGCTAAGATAAATTTTTTCCCTGCGTTGGGGCCTGTACTATGGAAAGCCGATTCGCCCATTTTTGACGCTTATATCTACTCTTTAAAGAACAATAAAAACATTGGATACCTACGTATTCCTGATTTTCAAGGAAATGCATACCAAGTAGGGCAGTTCCAGCAAATTATTACTAAGATGGAAAGTTGCACAGACGCCCTAATCGTGGATGTCATGAATAATCCTGGTGGCTTTACTTTTTACATGTATGCCCTAGCCTCTATGTTAACTTCTAAGCCGCTGACCAATTTAAAAGAACACTTCTCTATTACTCAAGAAAATGTATACTATGCTGTACAGGATGCTTCTTCGTTAAAAGATATTGTTAACGATCACGACGCTACACAGGTGTTAGGGACACATATCCATGGCTATACTGTCGATAGGCAACTAGCTTGCTATCTTTTTAAATATGCCAAATATATTCAAGATCAATTCAAGCAGGGTAAATATTTCACCGATTTATATCCTGTGAATGGAATAAAAACCATCTATCCTCATCCCACTACGCAGTACACTAAGCCTTTATTCGTTTTAACTAATTCTTTAAGTATGTCTTGTGCAGAGTTTCTACCTGCTCTGTTACAAGGCAATGAGCGGGCAATAATATTAGGTGAGCAAACGGCTGGAGCGGGAGGTTCTATCATACGTAGAAAGTATTCCAATCGCTTTGGAATAGCTGATTTAGTTTTCACACAATCACTTGTGTATCACTACAATGAGCAGCCTCTTGAAAATGTAGGAGTTAAGCCTGATCTGACTTGCCTTTGGACTGCAGAGGATTATACAAAAGAGTTTGCCGGCTTTATCGATGTTGTTAATGAAGTTGTCTCTCTTAGGGTGGATGGACTTTTACCTAATACTGCTAACCTTTTAGAATAAATAATTTTTGAATTTAGATAATGCGATTAATGATTAACAAAATCTTCCTTGCGGCTTTATATAGTTTTTTATTTTTTTATCTAGGGTCTACTCTCTTAGCATCCGAGGCTTATCGCGCTAAAATGCTAGGAAATATTGACCTTATAAAAAGTATATTAGCCTCAAAATATGCACCGGCTGAATGGAAAAAAAACTATATAGGCTGGGATTTAGAGATAGAAGCACAAGCAGCTAAGGATGAAGTGTTGAGAAGAAGTAGCTTATCCCTTCATGATTATCAAAAGATCTTGCTGAATTTTTTTAACTCCATGCAAGATTACCATGTAAAAATAGACTTTTATGCCACAGAAATGTCTTTTTTGCCCTTCCGGCTAGAAGGAGCAGAGGGAAGATATTTTGTTGCTTGGCTACCAAAAAATTCTCAAAGTTATGCAAAAATGGATTCAAGCCTTGCAGATATGCTTGCGAATATGCAGATAGGCGATGAAGTATTAGCATTTGGAAATATGCCAATTGATGAATACTTTAAGAAATTTAGCTTGAAATCTTTTGGAAAAGCTTTAACCGCGACCGATCAGCGTTTGGCTGAGCAATATCTAACATTGCGCTTAGCCAGCATGGGCTACGAAGTGGAGCAGGGAAGCGTGCCTATTACTATTAGACATCATCATGCGAATCAAATAAATACTTATACACCTGAATGGCTATACGTGCCTGAACACATTACAAATCATTCTCCTTCAGCTAGCTTTTACTCTACATGCTTCGGAGAGATATGTTCTATGAAAAAAGGTCTGGGTTTTTTTGATAAAGAGATGATCACTCCCTTACATAGGCAAATGGAAGTAGCCAAAAAATCTATTAATAAATTTAAAAAAGAAAATTGGGGCTTGTTGGAAGAAGGTAATAGCGAAAGCGATTATATAGTACTGGGGCGCTATCAAAGTTTCGTCCCAGAATTAGGGGAGGTGCTATGGAGAGCTACTTCTTTACATTACTATTCTTATATTTTTCAAACAACTAATCATAAAAAGATTGGCTACCTACGTATCCCTACCTATGCTGCTAGTGAAAATGAATATAAGGAGTTAGAGACAATCATCCAGCACTTTCAAAACGAGACAGATGCATTGGTTATCGATCAACTTAACAATCCGGGAGGATCATTAGCCTATCTGCTCTCTTTGCTCTCTCTACTCAGTGAATATTCTCTTGAATTACCTCTGGAACGGCTTACCATTACTCAGCAAGATGTCGCTAAAGCTTTGAAGATGGTAAATAACCATCACAATATACTTAATGATTTGATCGATAATATTCCGAATTTTCTAATTTCTCGTGACAATACTGAGGGGATTACCGCTTTTTTTCAGACCATTATTGATGAATGGAACGCAGGACGAACATTTACTCAGCCTCTCCACTATTATGGAATTACTTCTGTTTCATCTAATCCGCATACTCATTACAATAAACCTATCCTAATTTTAGTAAATTCTTTAGATTTTTCATGCGCTGATCTTTTTCCAGCCATTTTACAAGATAACCAGCGCGCGAAGGTTTTTGGCTCGCCGACAGCAGGCGCCGGAGGATTTGTTTTAGAGCACGAATATCCTAACCTTTTTGGCATTGCTAGCTTTTCTTACACCGGCTCTATATTCTATCGCACAGGCGATCGACCGCTTGAAAATCTTGGTGTTACACCAGATTTTCCCTATGAAATCACCGTCGACGATCTTATTTATAACTATAAAGGTTATACAAAGGCTGTGTTGCAAGCAGTGGAAGACTTATTCAAGTAAAAGCTAACCTTGTCGCAGCTTTATCAATAATAAGGAAAAAAAGCGATAGCTTTAGGCATCACTATTGTATCGGCAATGACCTTTTTAAGGTTTTTTTACGGCGCCGGTCAAGACAGCTGCTGTAATTGTCCCTTGTAAAACCTTGCTAAGTCCAGCTTCTCCTAACCTAGACCCCCATTTAATTAAAGAAGTAGGATGGATAGACAACGCATGATGCCAAAATTCATACCCGCAAAAGTATTGCCCATAAGGATTTTCTACCCATCGATACACCACTTTTTCATCAAAAAGCCATACATATGTTGCAAGATAAAGAGCCCTACAACTAGCTTTACAGGCATAGCGGGCTGGCTTTCTACAAACAGCTTATCAAACTCTTCTTCCAGCTGCTTCCATTCAATCAATTTGGATAGCTGGATAAGAGGATGATTTGGATTAAGCTCATCGCTAAAGCGGGATTTAAAAAGGCGGCCTTGTTGATTATCTAGCTTGATTGGTTTCATAATCAACTTTGCAAGAAATTAAGAGCTTTATAAGGATTTATGCGTAAAAAATCATAGTAACTGGGGAGAAAAAATGCTCTCAAAATATTTTTCAAGCATGAAACACCCTTTAAATCATGTCGAACTAAATATTTTGTTGATGATTGTGCCTTTTCAAGATAAGCTAATTTGAATCTTTTAATAATTACTAGGCGGTAAAAAATGAACCCCTTTATCCCTCCTATTACTCTTGGGCATTTGCCCAATGAAGTTTTAGCCTCTATCCTTGAGCGCTGCCCTCACCCCTCTTTATTTAGCATTTGCTCCCGCTGGCATGATCTTCTATCTGATAAAGTGATCCCTCCCCTGTATAGAAAGATAGGTAACATTCATTTCCCTAACGGAAATGTTACTGAGCAGGCTCTTATCATAGATAAAATTTATGAATTAGATACTCGGCTGCCTCTTGTAAAAAAGGTAGATAAAATTTTTAAGCAAACTTTTATATTAGCTAAATCTCTTTCTCCTTTAGAATTCAAATGGAAAACCGAGGAAAAGAAATATTTTACCCTCGCTAATTACTGTTTTTACCTTGTAAATATCAACCGCCTCTTAATGTGGAAAGAACTGGGCGGAGGAGGAGAATATTTAGAAAAAGAAGAAATTAAAGCTTTATCTTTAGAAAAAAAAGGAGAGCTTTTTAGAGCATGGATTGAAAGATATGGCATCGATATCAAACATATAGCCCTAAAAAAAAATGGTATGACTTATTTACCTTCTGAAATAGGCTTGTTTCCTCAGCTACAAACGCTTATCTTGGATCAAAACCAGCTCACTATTCTTCCTACAGAGATCGGGCAGCTATCTCAGCTGCAAAAGCTTTATTTAAGCTCCAATCAACTCATTACTCTTCCTATAGAAATAGGACAGTTACCTCAGTTGCAAGTGCTTAATTTAGACCAAAATCAGCTCACTACTCTTCCTGCAGAGATCGGGCAGTTGTCTCAGTTGCAGCTGCTCTCTTTAAAGTACAATAAACTAGCTGCTCTTCCTGCCGAAATCGATCAACTGTCTCAACTGCAAGGCCTTTACTTAGACAACAATCAGATAGCAGTTCTTCCTCGCAAAATAGGATGTTTATCTCTGTTGCAAGAGCTTGTCTTAGATCATAATCAACTTAGCTCTCTTCCTGCCGAGATAGGCCAGCTATCTGAACTGCAAAACCTTTGCATAAACAATAATCTAATCTCTTCCCTTCCTAGCGAAATAGGATGTTTATCTCAGCTGCAAGAGCTTGCCTTAGACCATAACCAACTTAGCTCTCTTCCTGCCGAGATAGGCCAGCTATCTGAACTACAACACCTTTGCATAAATAACAACCTGCTTACTTCTCTTCCTGCTGAAGTAGGTCAGTTGCTGGATCTAGAAAGGCTTTACGTAAGCCACAATCTACTTACCTTCTTTCCTCACGAAATAGGACGCTTATCTCAGTTGCAAGAGCTTGTCTTAGATCATAATCAACTTAGCTCTCTTCCTGCCGAGATAGGTCAGCTATCTGAACTACAAGATCTTTACGTAAGCAACAATCTACTTACTTCCCTTCCTCGCGAAGTAGGACGTTTATCTCAGCTGCAAGAGCTTGCCTTAGACCATAACCGACTTAGATCTCTTCCTGCCGAGATAGGTCAGCTATCTGGACTACAAAACCTTTACATAAATAACAACCTACTTGCTTCTCTTCCTGCCGAGGTAGGCCAGTGGCTGGAACTAAAAAGGCTTTACGTAAGCAACAATCTACTTACCTCTCTTCCTCACGAAATAGGACACTTATCTCAGTTGCAAGAGCTTGTCTTAGACCATAACCAACTTAGCTCTCTTCCTGCCGAGATAGGCCAGCTATCTGAACTACAAGAGCTTTACGTAAGCAACAATCTACTTACTTCCCTTCCTCACGAAATAGGACGCTTCTCTCATTTGCAAGAGCTTGTCTTAGGCCATAACCAACTTAGCTCTCTTCCTGCCGAGATAGGTCAACTATCTGAACTACAAAACCTTTACATAAACAATAATCTACTCACTTCTCTTCCTAGCGAAATAGGACGTTTATCTAAACTATACGAACTTAGCTTAGAATATAATCAACTCCATGTTCTTCCTTCTCAGATAGGAAAGTTATTTAAGCTACGGGTGCTTACCCTACACCATAACCTACTCACAACCCTTCCCGCTGAAATTGAACACTTATTTGACCTTGAAAGACTTGCTTTAGAATATAATCAACTCATCTCTCTTCCTATACAGATAGGAAAGCTATTTCATTTACAAGCGCTCACCCTAGATCATAACCAACTGACTACTCTTCCTGCAGACATGAGATGGCTTTTTCAGTTGCAAAAGCTTACTTTAGATAACAACCAGCTTACCGCTCTTTTTGCAGAGATAGACCGCCTGTTTCAGCTAAAATTCCTTACCCTAGACCATAATCAACTTACCACTATCCCTGCCGAGATAGGCCTATTGCCTCAGCTACAGGAGCTCATACTAGCTTATAATCAACTCACTAATCTTCCTACCGAGATAGGCAATCTATCCCGCTTAACAATCCTTAACCTTGATCATAATCAGCTTACCACTCTTCCTGCCGAAGTAGGACAATTAACTCAGCTTCAAATGCTTACCTTAGACCATAATCAGCTTACCGTTCTTCCGGTTGAGATAGGTCAACTGACGTATTTACAACTGCTCTCTTTAAAGTACAATAAACTAGCTGCTTTTCCTGTCGAAGTAGATCAGTTGCTGGATCTAGAAAGGCTTTACGTAAGCAACAATCTACTTACCTCCCTTCCTCACGAAATAGGACGCTTATCTCAGCTGCAAGAGCTTGCCTTAGACCATAACCAACTTAGCTCTCTTCCTGCCGAGATAGGCCGGCTATCTGGGCTACAAAACCTTTATATAAATAACAACCTACTTATTTCTCTTCCTGTCGAAGTAGGCCAGCTATCTGAACTACAAGATCTTTACGTAAGCAACAATCTACTTACTTCCCTTCCTCACGAAATAGGACGCTTATCTCAGCTGCAAGAGCTTGCCTTAGACCATAACCAACTTAGCTCTCTTCCTGCCCAGATAGGCCAGCTATCTGGACTACAAAACCTTTACATAAATAACAACCTGCTTACTTCTCTTCCTGCCGAAGTAGGCCAGTTGCTGGAACTAAAAAGGCTGGGCGTAAGCCATAATCTACTTACTTCCCTTCCTCACGAAATAGGATGCTTATCTCAGTTGCAAGAGCTTGTTTTAGGCCATAACCGACTTAGATCTCTTCCTGCCGAAGTAGGCCAGTTGCTGGAACTAAAAAGGCTTTGTGTAAGCCACAATCTACTTAACTCCCTTCCTTACGAGATAGGACGCTTCTCTCAGTTACAAGAGCTTGTCTTAGGCCATAACCGACTTAGCTCTCTTCCTGCCCAGATAGGTCAGCTATCTGGACTACAAAACCTTTACATAAATAACAACCTAATTACTTCTCTTCCTGCCGAAGTAGGCCAGTTGCTGGAACTAAAAAGGCTTTACGTAAGCCACAATCTACTTACTTCCCTTCCTCTCGAAATAGGACGCTTCTCTCAGCTGCAAGAGCTTGCCTTAGGCCATAACCAACTTAGCTTTCTTCCTATCGAGATAGGTCAACTATCTGAACTACAAAATCTTTACATAAACAATAACCTAATTACTTCTCTTCCTAGCGAAATAGGACGTTTATCTAAACTATACGAACTTAGCTTAGAATATAATCAACTCTATGTTCTTCCTTCTCAGATAGGAAAGTTATTTAAGCTACGGGTGCTTACCCTACACCATAACCTACTCACAACCCTTCCTGCCGAAATAGAACACTTATTTGACCTTGAAAGACTTGCTTTAGAATATAATCAACTCATCTCTCTTCCTATACAGATAGGGAAGCTATTTCATTTACAAGCGCTCACCCTAGATCATAACCAACTGACTACTCTTCCTGCAGACATGAGATGGCTTTTTCAGTTGCAAAAGCTTACTTTAGATAACAACCAGCTTACCGCTCTTTTTGCAGAGATAGACCGCCTGTTTCAGCTAAAATTCCTTACCTTAGACCATAATCAACTTACCACTATTCCTGCCGAGATAGGGCAATTAACTCAGCTTCAAGTGCTTACCTTAGACCATAATTAGCTTACCACTCTTCCCGCTGAGATAGGGCAGTTGACTCAATTGCAAGAGCTGAATCTGGACCACACCCAGATTGCCAACATACCTTTCACTATAAGAAAGCTAACTAAGTCGCAAATATAGTAATTTACATTTCATATTTCTTATTATTAACATATACTTAAAAAAGAGTAATCAATGGTTTGAGCAAGATGTGAAAATTTACTTAGTACTACTACGTTTCAACCCCCTATGTTGTGCCTGAATTTTTGAATATAATCCTTTAATAATTATCTACTTAGAAAATAACTGTCAAAGTCGAGGTTACCATTTACCTTTTTTTACCAAGCTATTCACGACTCATCTAAAAGGCTATTTTTTGATTCCTCTTAAATTTAACGTAGTAGTATTGATTAAAGAAGTAGGATGGATAGGCAGCGCATGATGCCACAACTCATGCCCACAAAAGTATTGCCAATAAGGATTTTCTACCCATCGATGCACCACATTTGCATCCGAAAGCCCATACGTATGCTGCAAGATAAAAGAGCCCTACAACTAGCCTTACAGGTTTAGCGGGCTGTCCCATCTTTTCTACAAACAGCTTATCAAACTCTTCTTCCAGCTGCTTCCATTCAATCAATTTGGATAGCTGGATAAGAGGATGATCTAGAGTGAGTTCATCGCTAAAGCGGGGTTTAAAAAGACGGCCTTGTTGATTATCTAGCTTGATTGGTCTCATAGCCAACTTTGCAAGAAATTAAGAGCTTTATAATGATTTAGGCGTAAAGAAATTATAGCAATTAGGAGAAACAACGCTCTCAAAATCTTGTTTAAGCAATAGACACCCTTTAAATCATGCCAAACTATTTAATAGACGATTCAAAATTTTTAATGTAATTCAAAAATTCTTCTTTAGGAGGCTTGCTCTGCAAGAATTCCAATGTATTAGGGTGGTTAACCAGATGAGCAATTTTGGCGAGTAAGTGTAAGTGACGCTTATCATCACAGGCAAAAAGAAAAAAGAGAGTGTGAACGGGCTTACCATCCAGAGCACCGTAATCGATAGGATTTTTGGAATAGGCTACGACGACTACATCATAATGGGCGTTAAGAAGAAAATCACGAGTATGGGGAATGCCTATCCCATTATTTAAAGCGGTAGGTTGAAGCTTTTCACGATCCAAAAGAAGATGAGAGATACCTTCTGCGTCTAAATTCAAACTTTTGGCCATCCTTTGCATTGTCTGGCGAATAACTTCTTCTTTAGTGTCCCCCATAATATCGATTAACACATCACCTTTATGTAAAGCGCGATAAAGGCTAAATTGCTTAATACCACCTTTGATAGGAGAAGGATCAGGAATAGCGGTAGGATGGTCAAAGGAAGCTTCAGGGATTTTTTGACTTAAAACCCAATCTTCAATTTCATTGCGGTTAAAGAGATGTTGCTGGTTAATCTGGTAAGAAGGGATTTTTCCCTCGTTTAACCAACGACAAATGGTTTTTTCAGAAACATTTAATAAATCGGCTACATCTTTGATTTTTAAGTCCACCCTCACCTCCGCATTTAAAATCCTTTAAACAAAGTCATAATAGCTTCTGCCGAATTCAATGTTAACATTTTTTTTCTTCTATTTTCATCTTTAACGGCAATTGTTAGTGCAGAAAGGATTTGAAGATACTCGGTTTGTTTGTCATCAGGGCCGCCAATCATTATAATGATGCGTACTGGACTGCCATCTAAAGAATTCCAATCCACTCCTTTTTGCAGGATGCCAATAGCAATAAAAAAGCTTTCATATCCTTTTAGCTTAGCATGAGGAATAGCAACTCCCATGCCAATGCCTGTGGAAACAACTTTTTCTCTTTCAAGAATAGCTTGGTAAAAAGCCTCTTTGTCATGTAAAAAACGATTTTGATGAAGATTTTCTACTATAGTATGGAGGGCTTCATCGCGATCTTCAGCTGACATAAAAAGAATATTTCGAGAGTCCAAATACTTTGAAATTTTGATCATCATTATTTACCCTAGAGACGGTTATTGCACGGAAAAAGCTCTACATTTACGCAAGCATTTTTTTCTATTCATAGCTTATACCTTTGACAGGTAAGAGCAGTTTAGCTCTGATTAATGGCTTCCTGTATGACCGAAGCCACCCTCACCGCGAGCAGTGTCTGTAAGCTTTTCGGACAAGATAAAGTTTCCTACTGTTACAGGCGCCAGAACAAATTGGGCGATACGCATGCCAGGTGTAACTATAAAATCTTGCTTACCATGGTTAATAAGAATAATTCCTATTTCACCTCTGTAATCGGCATCAATTGTACCGGGAGTATTAAGAACAGTCACTTGGTTTTTTAAAGCTAAGCCACTGCGAGGTCTTACTTGGATTTCATATCCTTGAGGAATAGCCATTCGTAGACCAGTAGGAATTAAGCAAGAGGCTCCGGCAGCAAGAACCAAAGGTTCTTTAAGATAAGCTCTAACGTCGGCACCTGCAGCACCAGAAGAAACATACTGAGGTAACCAGCTAACGTCAGGTGATAAAACGAGAACTTCAACAGAAAGGCCAGGGTTCATAAAGATTACCTACAAGGTTGATCGGCTTTAGTAAGATTATTTAAAGAAGGATAAGCAAGAAAAGAATGCTCGTCTTTATGGTTGTTTTCTTCGTTATTGGTAAGAAAGTAAAGAACTTCAGAAATTTTATGCTTTAACTCTTGCCGATTAACAATGCAATCGATCATCCCATGATGGAGAAGAAATTCCGACTTTTGAGCGCCCGGCGGCAGCTGCTGCCCAATAACCTGCTCAATTACTCGCGGACCGGCAAAGCAAATCAAGGCATTAGGTTCTGCCATAATAATATCTCCTAAAGAGGCAAAGGAAGCCGTTACTCCACCTGTAGTCGGATTAGTTAAAACAGAAATATAAGGGATTTTAGCTTCGTGAAGCTTGGCAAGTGCTGCCGATGTTTTAGCCATTTGCATGAGGGAGAGGATCGATTCTTGCATGCGAGCCCCGCCAGAAGTAGAGACAATAAGAAGGGGTATTCTGTGGGCTAATGCATATTCCATTAAGAGAGTCAGCTTTTCACCTACTACCGAGCCCATGGATCCTGCCATAAAATTAAAATCCAATATCCCTAAAGCTACTAGGTTGCCATTAATTCTACACGTGCCTACTATAGCTGCTTCGTTATGCCCTGATTTTTCTCGAGCACTTGCTAAACGCTTGGGATAAGTTTCCGTATCTACGAAATTTAATGCATCTACCGGCTCTAAATCGTTATACATTTCTTGAAAAGAATTTTCGTCGCTAAGATTTTTAATTCGCTCTTCGGTGGTTAGACGGTAATGGTATTCACATTTAGGACAGCAATTCATGTTTTGCTGCAACTCATTCGCGTGGATAAGTTCATGGCAATGTGTACATTTTAGCCATCCGCTATACCCATCTTTTTTGGTTGTTTGAATTTTTATTTTAGGTTTATTCCTTGAGAATAATCCCATTATTTAACTCTCTTAATAATGAAGTAGAAAAAGAAACTATAGAGGAAAAAGCTTTGCAATTCAATCTAAATCTTGCAAACAAGCAGTTTTCTGAGTGAAAATAGTGGAAGAAAAAGAAAGCCAGAAAGGGAAAATTTTCTTTCTGGCTTAAAATTCAAATCAGTTGGTTTTAGGGGCACTGGCTAGTTTATAAAGCTCTTCGACATTTTTCCAATTAACAATATCCCAAATATTTTTCACATATTCGGCTCTTACGTTTTTATACTGGAGATAATAGGCATGTTCCCAGACGTCAATGCCGAGCAGAGGAATCAAACCTTTAGGAGATAAGGGATCCTGGTTTTCACACGTGGTAATTTGCAAGCGATGGTGTTGCTTGCAATAGCCCAGCCATCCCCATCCAGAACCCTGAATTGCCACCGTGCGGGCGCTAAACTCTTCAATGAATTTTTCCCATGACTCAAAATCTTTTTTAACGGCATTTTGTAACTCACCATTGGGTACTGTACCGCCGCCTTGGTTCTTAGGTGCTAGATTTGTCCAAAAAATGCTATGATTAATGTGTCCACCGCCATTAAATTTAATAGCAGATTGCAGAGCAATTAAATCGGTAGGATCGTTGGATTTCTCGGCTTTTATTTGGGCTTCTTCATACTGCTCAAGAGCCTTATTGAGATTGTTGACATACGTTTGATGGTGCTTAGTGTAATGTAAGTTCATGATTTCTGCACTAATGACAGGTTCTAAATCGCCAAAATCATAGGGTAGAGGGGGAAGTTGATATTTGAAGGCCATAAAAAAGCTCCTTGAAGTTTGAAAAAAATGTGAATCTACATTTTGTCCTATGAAAGTAATTTTGACAAGGTTTAAGCACAATTTTCATTCTTATAAAAAAGGCTTATAAAATTAAGGATTTGAGAATATTAAAGTTGGAGGTAAAAGATAAGCGAATTGTTAAGCTTTTACTTTTTCATTGTTGCATGGACCTTCTATGCATGCTCCGTGGCTCTACAGTAGATAAATGGCAAGCTCAAATGAAAGGAATAGTTTTTAAGTAAATATTTGGAAGTATTTTATAGTTTTTTTCGAAAATAAATGGATTAGGCTTTTTGAGCTACCGTTACTTATCTATCCTCTTGAAGGGAAACTAAATAACACTTTTTATGTAGGACGATTTCTTCGCTCTTAAGAAACGGAGGAATAGTAGTAAAAGGGTTATTGCTTAAGTTCAGCTGCTGAAGTTGAGAAAACTGGCTTATGACTTCAGGAAGAGATGTTAGCTGGTTGTTATCTAAGTAAAGCAGTCTCAGTTGAGAGAGCTGCCCAATAGTTTTAGGAAGAGCTCTTAATTGATTAGTGGATAAAAAAAGGTATTGCAATTGGCAAAGTTGCCCAATACTTTCAGGAAGTGCACTTAATCTATTATTCGATAAAAAAAGCTCTTTCAATTGGGAAAGTTGCCCGACGGTTTCAGGCAGAGTATTTAAATAGTTGTTGTATAAATAGAGCCGTTGTAGCTGGGAGAGCTGGCCGATAGCCGCTGGAAGAGTAGTTAGCTGGTTATCTTGCAAGTAAAGTTGCCGCAGCTGGGAAAGCTGCCCGATCTCTGGCGGCAAGCACATAAAGCCTGAACAACTTAAATTTAAGTAATCAATAGCTACAAAGTGTTCTTCTATCCATTGAATTAATATCTCTCCTTTTTTCTTTAAAGATAAGATCTTAATCTGGGGCTTGTTTAAGTACTCTGCCCCTCCTGGTAGGTGATGCCAGAGTGATAGGCGACTAATATTTAATAAGTAGTAGCAGTAATTAGAAAGGGTAAAGGTTTTGCTTTCTCTACTATTTCTTTCAACTTCTGGTGGAGAAAAAAAAGCTGCTAAGGTAAAAATTTTTTGAAAGATATGGGCCACTTTTTCCTCTGTAGAAAGGTTAGGCTCAATTTCATAGATCTTATTTAAAATAGGAGCCTGTTCTATAAGACTTTCATCTCTACCAGGAAAATGAATCATGAGGATTGCGCTGTAAAGCGAGGACATGGAAAGGGGAGACACGGATGGATGAGGGTAGCATCCACTTTCGTTCGAGGTGCCAGATAAAGAAGAGGTGGAAAGGGAGCTTTGGTAAGGCTGTTGCAGCCTTTTGAAGACAAATAGTCTAACTTTTTTATTTTCATCTAATAAATTCTTTGTCCACTTATAATTTATCATTTCTTCTTGGGTTAGCTGTTCACCGAGTTGGCTCATTAAAGTTTTGGATTGATTTTCTAATAAGCTAGCCAGGGAAGGAATTGCTTTAATAGAAGGTTCATTTAAAAGATGGATCAAAAGGGCAATATAGCGCTCTCTAAAAAATTCTGATAAAAACTCGGTCTCAGCAATTTGAGCATGGAGCCTGATAGTAGGGTTGGGTGTATGCCTCTCTATAAGTTGGCTATCAAGAGGACAAAGTTTATTGCGGGCTAAGCATTGAATGACAGTATCTTCATTAAGAGTATGACCGCAAGGAAATACTGTAACTGCTCGAGTCATCAGCTTTCCTGAGACCGCGTCTTCTATATTTTCTGAGACAGCAAGTCGAAAATTTGGTTGGGTGTTAGAGAAAGAAACGGATGGCATCATATAACCTCCTAAAAGTATTAAAGCAGGTTGCTAATTTTAAGATTGCTTGTGTCTAATAATTAAGGGTTTAACTTAGATCTTTACAGAAAATTTACTTTTTTTTCTTTTTTTGAGCAACTTTATTTTGAAAGCGTAAAAGGAGAGTGAAGCCTTAAAAAAACATGGATGGGATTAAAGGGGCAAAATTATATGGAGTAAGGGGGAAGTAGGAAATTCATGCATCTTAACTTACTCATTTCTTTAGCCTTCTAAAAAGCTTAAGAAAAATTTAATCGCTGCATTAGATGCTGCTGCGTGATAGGTCCAATAGCTTTAAGCCTTTTGTCTTTAGGAAGGCTACCAAATTTCTCTATAAAAGCATTGACTGTAGAAGGGCTGGTGAAATGAATTTCCTCAATAAGGGTTAAATCTAGAGGTCGCAAATTTTTATTAAGGAAAGTATCGTAGAGAATACATGCACGAAAACGCCATTTTTGCTGGATAAAAAAATCGGCAAGGACGGAGCGCGAAAGAGCAGAATGGGGCCAAAAAAAATAAGGATTGGCGAGGGATAAACTTTGCAAAAAATCTACCATGCCTTCAGCCGTTTCTACAGGAGGAGTTAAAGGAGAAAGGGTGGCATAGCTTGCAAAAGCTTTGGCTGTCTGAGAGCCGACGCAAATGGCTTCTTTATTATGTAAATGATGGATTTTATATCCATAATGAGAAAAGAGTTTAAAAAAAATATGCACTGCACTTTTGCTAGTAAAAATTAAGTGAGTGTAAGATAAAAAATCTTGAAAGCTTTTTTGAATATCAGTTTCGTGGGAGGCGCGTGGGTGAATGCAAATGATAGGATAATGAATAAAGTTAATGCTTTTTTTGTGTTGTTCGGGAAGATCTATACCCAGATAAAGGATTTGCGGCTGTGGCTTGCGGCTATCTAAACAGCTCATTAGCTCAATTATTTCCGTATCATCTTCTCGGCATATGAGGGCTAATTGTCCTTGATAAGGCACAGTTTCCCCTGGTAGCTTAATGCGATTTAGATGGGTAAGATTAAGACGAATTAAAGCTGCTTCAGCTACGACTACGCCATCAGCTTGTCCTTTTTCAAGCAACTTCAATCTTTCGGGAATAGTTCCTCTTAAATCGCAAAAAGTTAGGTCTTTACGTAATTCTTTTACTCTTTCTTCACGACGTAGAGAGGAGGTGGCAATACAGGCTCCTGGAGGAAGATCCTCAAGAGTTTGTCCCGGCCTTAGCACTAATACATCTGCAGGGTTTACTCCATGAGTAATAGCTGCGAGCACTAGGCCTGCAGGAAGGGGATCGGGAAGATCTTTAGCTGAGTGTATAGCTAAACGACACTGTTGGGTTAGAAGGAGAAGATCAATTTCCTTTGTAAAGAAATCTGTCTTACCCATGTGGCGCAGCGAAGTGAGACGATCTTTATCACCTGTTGTTTCAAGGTAAATATTTTCAAATATGAGATGGGCATGATGGCGGCAAAGTTCTTGATAAACTTCTTTAACCTGAGCTTTAGATAAGGCAGAAGAACGCGCACCTACTTTAATTGACAAGCTTTGCATAATTTTTCCCTTGAATCGCTGATCTCTATATAGGCAAATACTATCTATTAAAAATTTTAAGTGCACGATTTATCTAATCAATTGTTGGACAGCTTCTTCTACAAACTCAACGCCAATGATGCCGATTTTTTGGGAAATCTCTGGAGGAATACCTTTAATATTTCTTTTAGGGATTAGACAGTGTTGAAAGCCCATATGAATAGCTTCTTTAAGCCTGCTCTCTATGCGGGTCACACTCCGAATCTCTCCTCCCAAACCAACCTCACCAACTACGGCAGTTTCAGCATCTACTTGTAGATTACGCATAGAAGAGGCTACAGATAATAAAACACCCAGATCAATGCCTGGTTCTGTAATACGCATGCCGCCCGCAATGGAAACAAATACATCACATCTATGTAATTGGTAGCCCATACGTTTTTCTAAAACTGCTAATAACAAGGCTAGCCGATTTTGATCAATTCCTGTACAGCGGCGAGAAGGGGTACTAAAGAAAGTTTCGGTAACCAAAGCTTGGGTTTCTATTAAGATAGCGCGTGTTCCCTCTATAGTAGGAATAATCACAGAGCCAATCGCCTCTTTGCGACGTTCTTCTAAGAAGACTTGTGAAGGATTAGGCACCTCCACTAAGCCCGCCTGTTGCATTTGGAATACGGCAATTTCATCCGTAGGGCCAAAGCGATTTTTCACTACACGAATCATACGATAATTATTCTGTTTATCTCCTTCAAAATAGAGCACAGTGTCTACTAAGTGTTCTAAAACTCGAGGGCCTGCTATTTCGCCAGATTTAGTTACATGGCCAATTAAAAAAGTGGCAATCTGGTGTCCTTTGGCGATATGCATAAACTCTGTAGTCGTTTCGCGTACTTGTGAAACTGATCCAGGTGCTGAAGAAATTTCGCCTTTATAAACAATTTGGATGGAATCAATAATTAAAACGTCGGGCTTTATCTGATCGATGTGTGCCTTGATAGCGGAAAAATTGGTTTCACTTAAAAGGAACAAATTTTCGCTATCGATCCTTAAACGTTGCGCACGCATCGAGGTTTGCTCCACAGACTCTTCTCCGCAAACATACAAAATAATAGAGCCTTGCATAGCTAGTGCCTGAGAAATCTGCAATAGAAGAGTGGATTTTCCAATTCCAGGGTCTCCACCGACTAAAGAAAGAGAACCAGGGACGAGACCCCCACCAATTAAACGATCAAATTCATGAAGTAAGGTGCGGATGCGGGGTGTTTCTTTATGAGAAACTTCTTTTAAGCGTACGGGCCTACTAGTGCGTATAGGCTGTTGAGCTTCAAAGCGTGTTTTGGCGCCTACTACCTCTACTTCCTCATGCATGGAATTCCAAGAAGTACATTGAGGGCATTGGCCGGTCCACTTATATTGCTTGTGGCCACATTCAGAGCAATACCAGGCGCTTTTTTGTTTAGCAGCCATAAACTATTTAAGCCTCTTTAATTTTTTTAAATAGCAATAACGCGATAGTGAGCGAGTGCATCTGCAGCAGCAGCTTGCTGAGCTTCTTTTTTAGAGGAGCCGTGTCCATATCCTTTAGCTTGATCATGAACCATCACACATATTTTGAAAATTTTACTGTGATCAGGTCCTTCCTCACCTAGAACTTTATAAGTAGGGGTTTGTTGAAAGTTCTTCTGGCAGTAATCTTGAAAAAGGGCTTTGAAATTGCGCAGAGGCATCTTTAATATAGCTTCGATTTCCGCAGAAAAATTTTTAAATAAAAATTGCTTGGTGACTTCTAAGCCTCCATCTAAGTAAATGGCTCCAATAATCGCTTCAAATAAGTCTGCTAAAATAGATTCACGTCCTCGCCCATCATTCATTCTTTCGCCCTTTCCTAAAAGTAAATACTGGCCTAAATCATACTTTTGCACATAATTAAAACAGGAGCTGGCTTCTACTAAACGGGAACGAAGAACAGAGAGTTCACCCTCCGAGGTGGAGGGTAGGTAGCGATAAAGATAGTCTGCAATGAGCATGCCTAGAACCGAATCTCCTAAAAACTCTAAGCGTTCATTGTGCTTCCCCACTTCTTTGTTTTCGTTAACGTAAGATCGATGAACAAAAGCTAAAGCTAATAAAGTTCGGTCTTTAAAGGTATAACCAATCTTATGCTCTATCTCGGTAGCACGTTTTATGAGTTCATGGTAGGCGTTCATAGGTTAAATTTTACTCCACTTTTTATTTTTAGGGTAGCTTTTAGTAAATCTTTAATTTTTGCTACAAGCGGCTATTGAAAAAAAGTATATTTCTCAAGATAATTAACTGTTTTTTATGTTATTCTTTTGTCTAGACTTTGCAAACATCTAACCCAAATTTTAAACATAATGAAACTAGCCACCGATAAATCTCATAGAGATTATTTCTACAAACATGGGACCATTGAGTTTGATGGTCTTTTTTCCTTAGAGCAAATTCAACAGCTTAATACGGCAATTGATGACCTTCTTTCTCTAACTTTTAAAAATATTGCTCTGCAATTGCAAAATGCTGAAGATATATTTCTTTGCGGGCACGACCTTTATCGAAAAGATGAGCGAATCCAGAAACAGGTGCTAAATCGACGCTTGGCAGAAATTGCTCTGGAATTGATGGAAGCACGAGGGCTACGTATAGGGTATGATCAGTTGCTTGTCGGTCAATCGGGGCAAGCTAACGTAAACGCAAATGCTCTTTACAATCAATTTTTACAAAGTGTAGGTTCTCTCCAAGATAAAAGTTGTGTGCAGCCCTTAGTGTGTGGCCTTGTTATTTGTTTGCAACCTTCATTATCGCTTGAAATTCCGCCTGTTATTCTTCCCCAAACATTGGGCAATGGGGTTTTCTTTAAGTCCGATCTTCCTCTTGATTTGAGTTATCTTTCCCATGCGAAAGGGGGACGTTATTTGATGATTGCTTATGCTGAGCCAAGATCAATCTATGTGTTAAATGATCAAGATCCCCATACGCATAGTTTAAAACATCGAGGATATGTTTTCGGCGATAGATTATCCGATAAGCTCAATCCTCTTATTATCCGAAGTTAATAAATTGCTAAATCTTTCTCTATTAAAATTTTGAAATTAAAGTACAGGCTTAAAAAATGAAGTGGACCATTCTTCAGGACGCCGTTGATACTGCTCAAAACAATATGGATAAGGATTTAAAACTTTTGCAAAATATTGGGTGCACGGCAAATCCTATCCTGCGTTTTTATGGCTGGCAGGGCCCTTGTGCGACTTATGGATATTTTATTAATCCCTTGCTTTTTTTAGATGTTGCAGGAATGCAAAAGCATGGACTGCAGTTAGGGCGAAGGCCGACAGGAGGGGGAATAGTTTTCCATTTAACCGATCTAGCTTTCTCAGTGATCATACCTGCTAAACATCCCTGCTATTCTTTAAACACGCTTGATAATTATGCTTGGGTGAACCAGCAGGTGGCCGAGGCGGTAAAAGCATTTAAAAATGAAATTGTTACTGCTTTTTTAAAGATCGAACCTCTTTCTACCGATGAGCTTTGCCGTCATTTTTGCATGGCAAAGCCTACCATTTATGATGTCATGGTTGAGGGTAAAAAGATCGGTGGGGCGGCACAACGGCGTACCCGTGAGGGCTTTTTACATCAAGGTACTTTATCTATTGCTTTGCCTGATGAGTCATTGCTTAAAGCTGTGCTAAAAAAAGGAACGGAGGTGTGGGAAGCGATGAAAAGTTATAGCTATGCTTTAGAAGAAGGGGCTAATGCTAACCAATTAGAAGAGATTCGCCACCAGCTAAGACATTTACTGGTTCTACAATTTGAAAAAACTTGTTAAAAAAGAATGAGCGGGAATATAGAGAGATTTTTAATGAACTGAGCATTAGCTCGGATCATGCTTTCGTGTTTCATACGCGGTCAGAAAATAAGCATGTTTATAGCAGGGTAAATATTGAGAATAAGAAGCTTCTCTTATAGTATGTTTTAAGAGGTTAAAAAAATATTCCTACCTGCCTATGAATTGAGTCTTCTTTAAATTCTCCTCTCTGTAGGGCTAATTTCAAAAAAGTTAGTAATTAAGAAAATTAGGTGAGGGCCCCTACCTAATTAAAAAGAAGAAAAGAGATATCCTTTGAGAGAAAGCAGCTTTTTTGTTAGGATCTTCTCTTTCTGATTTTTAAGGAGATAGCCATAATCATGTTAGAATTTTTACGAAAGCATCAGCGTTATTTCTTCATTGTCATTACGGTAATGATTGTCATTTCATTTTCTTTCTTCGGCACTTTTAACACGCTTAACATCGAATATCCCCATGAGCAAACGGTTTTTACCGCCATAGATGGTACTGCGGTAAAACGTTTAGAGCTGGATGAGCTATCTAATTTTATTAGCACCGATAGGCATGATAAACTTCTTTTAGGAGGAGTTTGGGGGCCTAATTTCTTAAATGATGGGGTTATATATAAAGATTTCTTAGAAAGTGGAATGGGATTGATGTTGGCATCACACTATTCTGATGAGCTGGCAAAAGATTTAAGAGCGCGGTCTGAAAAAGAAAAACGCTTTTCTCTTTACCGTCATCCGCAAGCCGGATTTATCAATGTCGAGTCCGCCTGGTCTTACTTTGCTCCTCAGATGAAGGCTAATTATAATTCTTTGCAGGCCACTACTAATCCCGTGGAGAGGGAGGCATTGCAAGCGCGTATAAGTTTGTTCCTACAAGAAAAGCAATTTCCAGCCCCCTTATTAAGGCAAGTTTTACGCTATCAAGAAAGACAGTATTCTTGGCTGCCTCCCGATGATAATCTTGATTATCAAGACCTTTCTCTTTTTGGATACCATACGGCAGAAGATTGGTTTGGTCCTCGTTTTGTGCGTCTTATTGCTCAATTCATTCTCAATAGTGCTAAGATAGCTGAACAAAAAGGCTACAGTGTTTCGAAAAAAGAAGCTTTAGCGGAGTTGATGCAACATGCTGCCAAAAGTTATGAGGAAAATATAAACAACCCTAATTTAGGAGTAGCTAACCTTCAGCAATACTTCGATGAGCAGCTACGCCGGATGGGAATGGACCAAAATAAAGCAATAAAAGTTTGGCGAGATGTTTTGTTATTTCGCCGTCTTTTCCATGATATTGGTAATGCGCTAGTCGTAGATCCATTTAGCATCACAAAACTTCAAGAATATACCAAGGAAGGAGTGATAGGGCAAATTTTTCAATTACCGGAAAGTTTGCGCATGGATAGTTATCGCAAACTGCAAAAGCTAGAAATTTATCTTAACGCCGTCAGCCAGCGACCAGAAGATACAATGAACCTTTTAATGTTACCGACTAAATTTTTAACAACAGAAGCCCTAGCTAAAAAATTTCCCGAATTGCTTCATAAGCGCTATATTCTGGAGGTAGCACAATTAAATAAAAGAGATCTTCAAGCTAAAGTCAGCATTAAAGATACCTGGGATTGGGAAGTTGAAGAGCACAATTGGGAGATATTAAAAAAGAAATTTCCAGAATTAGGGATTAGAAAAGGGGCCACCCGCGAGGAACGCTTCTTAGCTTTAGATAGTTTAGACGATAAAACCAGAGGGCTAGTGGATGCTTTTGCTCGCACTGCCATCGTTGATCTACATCCTGAATGGATAAAGCAAGCATTAGAGAAGGCCGCTGTTAAGAAAAGCGAGGTATCAATTGGCATTAAAGGCGGCAAAGTAGCCTTTGCTGTGGGAGAAAAACGGCCAGAACTTATACAGCTATTAGAGCAAGCTTCTTTGCAAGGAGAAGCTATCAATTCAGCAGCAGAAAAGCTTATGCAGTACTCTCCTGATAATCTCACCTACTATTGTATAAAGGTTATTGATCGGGGTTCTGAGCAAGAAATTATGACCTTTGCTGAAGCAGAGCAGCAAGATGTATTAGAGCCCTTACTGCAGAAAGAGTTAGAAGCTTATTATGTAAAAATTCGCGAGAAGGAGCCTTCACACTATAGAAAAACTGATGGCTCTTGGAAACCTTTAGCAGATGTCCAGGATCTTGTAGCAGATCAATATTTTGCAAAAATACGTAAAGCTATTGAAACAGATTATAGGAAAGCTACAGCTCCTCAGCCGGCACCTTCTATTTTTTTAGGAGATTACTTGGCTTCCTTGCGTTTATATGCTTACATGCGTGAGGTTCGCGCTAGCTTGGAAAAAGATCCTTCTAATACGCAAAAGTGGATTTATACCGCTCAGGAAGCGCCTTCAGAGAAGCTAGCGAAACGCCAGCCTTTAGAGAATCAATGGAAGTTAATCCAAACACCTTATCGCGGCTTACGTAGCGACTTAAACAGTGATTTGGATGCTTATGAAATTTTTGCTATGCAAGTGGGGGCATGGAGCCAAGTCAATACCCCTGGAAATGGAGATATCAATTTTTTCCACCTGGAAAAAAGAGAAGCTTCCGCTAGCGCAGCGGCTGGGCCCAAAGTACATCAATTGTATAATGTCCTCTCTGCTGAGGGACAGCGTATCTATATGCAAAAATTGCTGCAGCTGCTTAAAGAAAAGAAAGCTTTGTCACTTGATTACATGAATAAAGCTAAAGAAGAATAAAAATTAAATGCTTTAAAGAAAATTCATTAGGACTCCTAAAAGCCAAGCAGGCAGGCTGAAGCAATGGCTAAAAGGTTCTTAAAGTTTTTCTTTAAAGCGGCTTAAATTAAAGATATATGTTTGAAGAAGAATCATTCTCATTATCACCAGTTAATTTTTTTCAATTGAAAGGTGATTGTCATTATGCTCCTAAAGGTATTAGCGGCCAGAAGTATTTGCTAGCAGATACTAGCTATCTTTGTGGGGAAGAGCATTTTGCTAAAGTTTCCTTAGGATGGAATGAGCAAGGTCTGGAGTGCTTAGTAGTAGTCTCACAGCCATTTAAGCAAGCTTATCATCCTGATATAAGCCGAGGCGATAGTGTCGAATTGATGATTGATACTCGGGATGTGAAAACATCCGGATTTAACACACGCTTTTGCCATCATTTTTTCTTTTTACCAGAAGCTGTTGATGGCATCCAAGCGGGTGAAATGACACGCTTTAGAACGGAAGATAAGCATGAACTTTGCGATTCCAAAGAGTTGAAAGTCAGCAGCCAGCTTTCTTCTCAAAGTTATACACTCAAAATTTCTATCCCTAGCCATTGCTTAATCGGCTATGATCCCGAGCAATTCGATCGCTTAGGGTTTACTTATAGAGTTAATCGCAAAAATGATTCTCCCCAACATTTTTCGGTGGTCACTCGTGACTTTCAAATCGAACAACAACCTTCCTTATGGAGCAGCTTAAGCTTGGTCAAGTAAAGGCAAAACCACGTTTTCTAAACTATCCATGGCGACATAGGATTCTTTAAATAAATGCTAAAAAGGAACCCATTTCGCCATAAGCATAAATCCGAGCTAGCTAGGAGGGACCCCTGGGGGATTAGGAAAGTAGAGATTGTTCAATGATCTAACATTTTTATTATAGGGATGCCGCTTAAAAGATCGTGCAAGTTATAAAGATTTAAAGTTGGGAAATGCGGTAAAAAGGTAACCTCCTTAACTTAGTGCAAATTAAAATTATAAAAATGGCTTTTTTCTAGGAGAAAAAATGAAATTTGCTGATACGCATGAATGGATTAAAGTTACAGATCGCGTGGGAACTGTAGGCATTTCTAAGCATGCACAGAAAGAATTGGGCGAGATCGTCTATGTAGAATTGCCGAGAATTGGCAAAAAAGTAAAGGCTGGCGAAGAAGCTGTTGTTCTTGAATCTACTAAAGCTGCTACGGATATCTATTCCCCTGTTTCAGGCACCATTACAGAAGTTAACCCTGCTCTGTCTTCGGTACCAGACCTAGTAAATACCTCGCCTGAAAAGGAGGGTTGGCTTTATAAGATAGAAATGGATAATTTAGAAGAGCTTGATAAGCTTATGAATTCCTCTGAATACTATGCCAAATTTTCTTGAGCAATGGATGATGTATCCCACATTCCGCAGGTTAAAACAATGGTTGGATAATTTTTTTATTATTTTGGTAAATTGACTTAAGTTTTTTTCAAGAAAAAACTAAGCTTGTTCCTCTCAAAGCAAAGAAAGAGAGGATATAAGCGATGGAAGAGTATAGTAGCAAAGATCTTGACCACTTAGGGATTGTTTCTGCTATGTGTGACGAGATCAATTTAGTGAGCATGATAGATCAGCTCATTCCCCCTGATCCCCGAGCTATTATAACAACAGGAGAATGCATCAAATTGATGGTCATCAATGGGTTAGGTTTTACTTCACGTCCCTTATATTTAGAAGCACAATTTTACGCAAGTAAACCTGTGGAACGATTATTAGGAACTCACCTTACGCAGGCATAAAACTCCTTTGTAAATTTTGCAGTTCTTGATAGGCCATCTGATTGGCTTTAAGGATTAACTTATATTTTAAAGCAAAGTGATTAAGTAAGGTTTTAATTTTAAGAAATTCAAGCTTGCAATAAGCGATAAGGGATGAAAAAATATGATTTCTTTGAGAGCGAGCAATTTTGGTGGGTGACTTCTCAAGGCTAGCATTTTGCTTTATTGATTTGTGATACTCCTCTATGCGCCATCGTTTGTGATAGATTTCATAGATTCGGTCAGCCTCATGATTTAGATCGTTAGTCACGATGTGGAGAATGCCTATAGAGCCGTCTTCGTTCTTGAAGATCTTTGTAATTAAAGCTACAGGAAAAGCTAGCTCTTTAAGCCAGACTATCCTTTTATCTCCATCTTTGAAATTAAACGTATTTAAATTCTGATACTGGCCTTTTTTTCTTTCTCCCTCAGAAAAAGCAATTAATCGATTAGACTTTATGCCAAATATAAACATTTTTTTGAGTTTATAATGGATAAATTCCATATTATCTTTAGCACCAAACCAATTATCCGCTAGCACATACTCAAACTTCACTTGATTGGCAACTGCCTGTTGGATAAGCGCTCTGAAATGTTGGTTTTTAGTGATGGATGACTGCTTTTTTTCTTTCTTTGTTTTCACATCACAAAAATGCATATCTTTTTTGATTACTTCAAAGCCGATGGGAAAAGTGTAATCTCCATAGCTAATGAGGCAGGAAAGTAGATTAATCCCTTTTACACATCTTCCTTGAGTATGAGAAAAGTGCCAACAGACGATTTCGTTTTCATCTGTATAGGGCTTTTCCTCTATCGTATCATCAATAATCAATACACCTCCTTTATCTTGCTCTAGATGGCGCACTTGCTTTTTAACATACTGCCATAGTTCTTTCGAGCCTCCTGGATTGTTGTTAAGAAAACGGGTGATTTTATCATGGCTAACCTGACCATCTAAAAGATTGGATAGCCCTGTGGCTGTGGCTTGTTGGTTTTGGCTGATAAGATAATCTGTATAAATATCAAGAAGATCAAGTTTCATTTTTTTCTCCTCTTTTCAAAGAAAAAAATATACCTTTAGAATAATTTTTTCAACTCATCTGTGCGTAAGGTGAGTTAGGAAGAGCGTGTAGATCTGAAAATATATCGGATGATCGTTTAGGTAGAGCTTTAGATTGCTGCTACGAATATGGATGTGATGCTATCTTTTCAGCC